>NZ_JBLWEO010000046.1:0-110690 GCF_048287395.1 Candidatus Electronema sp. PJ
CAGACCGATAGATTCAAAGTTGTCTTTCGGCACAAACAGGAGCGCGTTGATCGCTAACGGGCTGTCGGCAGAGAAATGATAGCGGTAGAGCGGCTCATCGTAAGCATTGCCCACGAATTTGTAGAACTCGGTGTACTCTTCGTCTTTGATTTCGCTTTTCGCCCGCGTCCAGATGGCTTCAACCGTGTTGACCTTCTTGCCTTCGACTTTGACCGGAAAGGGAATGAAAGTCGAATACTGCTGGATGATCCGCTCGATGGTGAATTTCTGGCCGTAGTCGTGCGCATCCTCCTTCAGCTCCATGACAATTTTCGTGCCGCGATGCAGGCCGTCGCAGGGGCTGATGGTGTAGCTGCCGTTGCCGTCCGAAAACCATTCGTGGCCCTGGCTGCCGTCCCAGGAGCGGCTTTGCACCTTGACCGTCTTGGCTGCCATGAACGCCGAGTAGAAACCCACGCCGAATTTGCCGATTAGATTGACATCTTTCTTCGCGGTCTCGGCCAGCTCGGCGAGGAATTTACCAGAGCCGGAATGGGCGATGGTGCCCAAGTTGGCCTCCAGCTCTGCGGCGGTCATGCCGATGCCGGTGTCGGTGATGGTCAAAATGTGCTTTTTGTCATTGCAATCAATGCTGATTTCCAGCGGCACATGGGCATCGAACTCCGACTTCTCGGTCAGCGAGACATGGCGGAATTTCTCCAGCGCGTCCGCAGCGTTGGAGACCAATTCGCGGACAAAAATGTCCCGCTCGGTGTAGAGCGAATTGATGACAATATCGAGTACCTTTCTGGTCTCGGCCTGAAATTCCTTAGTCTGAGCCTGTGCGGTCATGATCGGCATCCTCGTTGGCAGGTGTTTTTTTATGGTCTGGACAGTATATCTGTGGTTAGATAACGGATTGTGCCGCAACAATAAGCACGATCAGGCCGCTGTCAAGACGGGCTGCATTGCCCGGACTGCAAACCGTAACCGTTTCCATCAGCCTTGCCCGCCATGAATTCATCCAAAGATGTCTTGATCATCGGAGCCGGTTTGTCCGGCCTTGCCGCCGCCACCTTCCTCAAGCACAAGCAGCCGGATATTTCTCTGTTAGTCATTGAGCGGGAAGAACAGCCCGGCGGAGCCGTGCGCTCGCATTTGGAGGAAGGCTATTTGGCTGAAGGCGGGCCGCATGGCTTCTTGGACAACTGCCTGGAAAGCCGGGTGCTGATTCATGAGGCTGGCTTGGCGAACGAGGTGGAAAAGGCTCCGCTGTCGGAGTTTGTCCGCTATATTTGTTTAGACGGCAAGCTGAATCTCATCCCGCAAAGTCCTTGGAAAGTCCTCCGGGCACCGCTGATGTCGTGGCCAGCTAAATTCCGAGTCATGGCGGATTTGTGGAAAAAGCCTTTGCCGGATGAACCGACCGTTGCCCAGTGGATTGAACACCGTTTTGGCAAAGCGATGCTGCCTTTTGCCGATGCGGTCTTCACCGGCACCTACGCGGGCGACATTTCCCGACTGAAAATAGAAGGCGTGATGCCCGGTCTGCGCAAATTGGAGCTGGAGCACGGCTCGGTGCTGCGCGGTGGTATTGCCAAAATGTTCGCGGCGAGAAAGGAAAAGAAGGACAAGAAGCGGAAAGGGCTGCCCGCGATGACCAGCTTCCGCACCGGCATGGCCCGCCTGCCGCAGGCGATGGCTGCCAAGCTGATTCCCAATCAGGAAATCATGTACCGCACCGCTGCCCGCAGTGTTCAACAGACCGGCAACGGCTGGCTTGTCCGCACTGGCCAGCTTGAACTGCACGCCCGCCATCTGATCATCGCTCTGCCGGTCAACCGCTGCCTTGAATTGCTGATCGGCGCAGGTTTGCCCGAACCGCCCATGCAGTCTGTCCCGGAGGCAAAACTTGCCACTGTGGCAATGGGCTTTGCCGCTGACAAGGCCAAGGTTCCGTTCGGCTTTGGTTATCTCGCCCCGGAGCAGGAACAGCGTTTCGCTCTCGGCATTCTCTTTTCTTCGCACATGTTCCCTGGACGCGCCCCGGAAGGCCATCTTTTGGTGGAAACACTGGTCGGCGGGCGCAGGCATCCAGAGCGGCTGGAGCTGCAGGACGAGGAAATCGTGGCGCGGGCTTATGAAGACATCAAGCAGCTGATGGAGCTGCCCGATCCGCCGGTCTTCAGCCGGGTGCTGCGGCCCCGCTGGGGCATCCCGCAGATGGAGGAAGGCTATCCGGCTCTCCTCGCTTGGCGGAACCAGCTGCACGAGATGCTCGACAGCCTGCACATCTGCGGCTTTGGCTGGCAGGGCATCGGCATTAATGATATGCACAAGGAGGCGTGGAAGGTGGCGAAGCGGATTTTAAGCGGTGTGCAGGAAGGAGCAGGGCAGGAGATCAAGGGAGTGTATTTCTAAGCAGGTACCATGAACAATGTAAACGCCTGGATACCCTATCTCCAGCACCCGTTAGTGCTGGCAGGGTTCAACCTGTTTATCTTTGCCCTGCTCGTGCGGGTAACTGGATACCGCAGGCATCTGCCAGAGTCAAGCAAGCTGTTTGTCCTCTTCGTGCTCCTGATGATGCTGGCGGTTATCATTCTGAAAAGGAACGATACCCAGATCGCCCTGGCAGCATTCATCACTTTGCTGGAGGTTGTGGCCGGGGCCGCGCTGGTCTGGCAGGAAAAAATCCTACCCAGCAAAGGCGAGCAGTTGGGCAAGCTCGACTCCAAGGGTTTGAGCAAAAAAGCGTATCAGGGAATATGCGTGTTGCTGCTGTTTGTCATCGTCGCGGGTTTTGCCGTAAACTGGAATGCCCTCAACAAAAACACGCCCGCCCAGCCTAGCAACGAATTCGCGCAGCAACTGGCCAAGCAGATCGGCAACAAAGGTGGTACGAAGCAGCCTGTCAGCGTCCTGGGCAATATTCAGATTGGCAAAGACATGGCCATCAACACGTATGGCCTGACTGAACTGCAATTCTCGGCCAAGCTGAAGGAACGGCAGGAAGGCATTGTCAAAGCCATGACGGAAACAGGGGGTAATGAGGAGAAACGGCATCTGCTGGAGCAGGAGTGGAAAGCTGTCGAGGAGAAGCTGGCCGATCTCCAGCACAGCTACCACGAAGAGCTGCAACTCCGCAAGGCTGCGGACGAGGCCATTCCCAAGCTCAAAGGCCTGCTGCCCGCTGCCCAGCTGGAAACAGCCCAGGCCAACTTGCAGCAGGGCCAGGCAGAAGCCGCAGAAATCGCCTTTGATGCGGTAGCAGACAATGCCAGCAAGGTTGCTGCCTTTGCTGCTTTCCAAAGTGGCCAACTGGCAGAAGGCAGGCTGGATTACGCCAAGGCCATGCAGCAGTACAAGAAAGCCGTAACCTTAGAACCAGACAGTCCAGACTGTTTGTTGGCTGCTGGCAACGTGGCGCGCACGCTTGCCAACTATGAACAGGCGCAAATATGGCTTGAACGGCTGCTCAAAATCCGAGAGGCAGCGGAAAAGAATGATGCGGATCTGATTTTAGCCCAGAACGAGCTGGCCTACGTGTATTATCAGCAAGGCAAAGATAAAGAAACCGAAGCGTTACTGCAACGGTCTCTGGTGCTCAGTGAAAAAATCCTGGGCAAAGATCATCCCGATATCGCGCCGAGCCTGAACAATCTGGCTGGGCTGTATTCCAAGCAAGGACGCTACAAAGAAGCAGAACCATTACTGCAACGTACCTTGTCCATCCTCCAGGCAAGCCTGCCTGCCAAGCATCCACACCTTGAGCTTGCGCAGAAAAACTACGATGCGCTCAAGCGCAAGATGGCAGAGCATTAGGCGCGCCTGCTTGGTCACGTGGGTAAATAGGCCAGGGAGGAGTTCTGCCTATTTACCAAGGAGTTTGGCCGAGCAAGAAAGGAGTTGTAGTCGGCAGGAAAGGAGTCTGGCCGAGTAACAAAGGAGTCCGGCTAAACAGAAGAGGAGTCTGGCCGAACCAGAAAGGAGTTCTGCTGACTTGGAGAGGAGTTTTAGTCGGCAACACTCCTTTGTGGCCGACTAGGAAAGGAGTTTGGCCAAGCAGAACTCCTTTGTTACTCGGTCAGACTCCTCTTCTGCCGAGTATAATTTCTTGCCAACCCAGCAGAACTGCTCCTGTTTCTACTCCAAAGGATACGAACAGGGCAGGCCTTGGTAATTCACAAAGTTCAATTGGCCGTTATGTCGGGCCGTAATATACTCTGGGCTGAGGGGAATCTTGCCTTTGCCACCTGGGGCATCTAAAACGAATTTGGGCACGGCCATGCCTGAGACAGTACCGATGAGCTGGCGCATAAGCTGCTGTCCGGTCTGGATTGCCGTGCGGAAATGGCTGGTGCCTTGTGTTAAATCCGCCTGCATCAGATAGTACGGTTTGACGCGCAGGCGGAGTAGGCCGCAAAACAGCTCGCGGAGCACGTTAGGGTCATCGTTCACCCCTTTTAACAGCACGGTTTGGCAGCCCAAAGGGATGCCAGCATCCGCCAGCAGCGTGCAAGCGCGAGCAGCCTCGTCTGTCAGCTCTGCCGGATGATTGAAATGGGTGTTGATGTAGAGTGGATGGTGTTGCCGCAGCATGGCCACCAGTTCCGGCGTGATGCGCATGGGCAAGGTACAGGGTGTCCGGGTGCCAATGCGGATTACCTGGATGCTGCGAATCTCCCGCAGGCGGTGCAAGATCTCTGCAAGCTGGGTATCAGCGAGGAGCAAGGGATCGCCCCCGCTGATCAGCACTTCCCGTACCGAAGGAGTTCGCCGCAGATAGTCTAAGCCCGCAGCAAAGGCGGCTTCACTGAACTGCATAGCCAGACTTCCCACCTTGCGCTTGCGGGTACAGAAGCGGCAATACATCGCACACTGACTGCTTACCAACAAAAGCACCCGATCAGGGTATTTATGCACTAAATTAGGGACAGGACTCAGGTCTTCTTCGCCCAAGGGGTCGGCGAGACCGAGAGGATCATCCAGCTCACGCAGATCAGGCACTGCCTGCCGCAGTAATGGCTCGCCTGCCTTTTTGATCAGCTCGAGGTAATACGGCGGAATGCGCATGGGATAGCGGGCAAGCACCGTTTCTATCGCCGCCGACTCGCCGCCTAGGGTATGGGTCAAACCTGCACTGCTCGTAACGGCATTTTTTATTTCTTCCTGCCAGCTTGTCATTGCTCCTCTACCCAATTTAGTGCTACAATCTCTTCTAAAGACCGACTCCCCTCTTCTGTCAGAATGGTCTTTCTATACCGGCCCGAAACAGTTCCGTCAACGAAAACAGCCAGCCTAGGTGATCTCCATGCTTATCGCCGTTGATGTCGGCAATTCTCATACCGTAATCGGTATCTTCTATAATCAGGCCCTTGTGCACCAGTGGCGACTGAAGACTGATCGCCGTACTACCGCTGACGAGCTGATTCTGGCCTGTCATACCCTGTTTGCCCTTGATGATCTCAGCAAAGACGATCTTACTGGCTTTGTTGTTTGTTCAGTCGTACCTGCTCTGGAAGCAGTTTGGCTGAAGTTTGCAGAACGGTACTTTACTGGCTTAGTTTCACCACCGCTTGCGGTTTCCCATCAAATTGACACAGGACTGAGGATCCTCACTCCCAGCCCAGGAGAGTTGGGTGCAGATCGACTGGTCAATGCGGCTGCTGCCTGGGAGGCTTGCGGCACTGCTCTGATCGTGATCGACTTTGGTACCGCCATTACCTTTGACTGCGTGAGTGATAAGGGCGAATACTTGGGTGGTACTATTCATCCCGGTATTGGTATCTCCTTAGAGGCTCTGGCTGAACGCACGGCCAAGTTGCCCCGGGTTGATCTCAACGAAAAGCCTGCGGCAGTGATTGGTACCACCACGATAGATGCTATTCGCTCTGGCATGTTGTATGGCTTTGGCGGCTTAATCGATCGAATGGTGGAGCGATTGAGTCAAGCCATGCAAGAACAGGGTGCAGCTGCCGCAGACAGCAAGATAAGCGTCATTGCTACCGGCGGCATGGCTGAGCTGATCAGTCCTTACAGTTCAGTGCTGGAGTATGTTGATTCGATCTTGACTTTGACTGGGCTGCGGATTCTCCATGAACGCAACTGCATCGAGGGCAGCGCATAATGCGGCCTGTCCTGCCACCAGGCCTCCAGCCTGGCGATACTATTGCTATCATCCATCCTGCTGGGCCAGTGCGGGATGAGGAAGGTTTTGTCCAGGGCGTGCAGATATTGCGTGATTTCGGCCTGCACATCCGTTGCGAGCTGCCGCCGAAGGGCAGTGGCCCTGACTATCTCGCTGCTGATGACCATTGGCGACTGGCCGAGCTGCATCGGCTTTGGGCGGATGAGGAGGTAAAAGCCCTGATCGCAGCCCGTGGCGGCTATGGCTGTTTGCGCCTGATCAACAGGCTGGATTGGGATTTCCTCCGCGCTCGTCCGAAATGGCTCCTCGGCTTTAGTGACCTGACCGTGCTGCTCAATGGCATTTCAGCGCGTACAGGCTTTGTCACCTTGCACAGCCCAATGATCAGCACCCTAGCACGGGCAGATCGTTTATCTTACGAGCGATTCAGGGAGGTACTAGCAGGTGAGTTCCGGCCCTGTGAGCGGCCTGCGGGCTTGGAAATCTTGCGTGGTGGTTTTGGTCAAGGACGGCTGCTCGGCGGCAATCTGACCACTTTCTGCCATTTGCTCGGTACGCCTTGGCAACCGCAAACCGAGGGCTGTATCCTTTTTCTCGAAGATACAGCAGAGCCGCTCTACAAGCTCGATCGAATGCTGACTCATCTGGCATGTTGCGGTCTGCTGGAACGGCTTTCCGGCCTGATTCTTGGTCGCTTTGATCCCGGCCATGATGACCGACTGGAGATCCTGCGCCTGAATGAGCAGATCTGGCAACGGGTGCTGGAGCTAACCACTGCGGCCACATATCCGGTCTGGGGTGGCTTTCCAGTTGGTCATCAGCAGGAGAACTTTGCCCTGCCGATTGGTATGGAAGCACGCATGAACAGCTTGAGTGGCATTCTTACATTCCTGCCCCACACCTGCGCCAGCCCCTGATGCTCTGCGTCCGCTACGCCAAGACCTTAGGCCTGATTCTCCTTTTGCCGCTCGGCTGGGGCTTGAGTCTGCTGCCTCTGCTGATCGTCTGGCCGCATGTGGAATTGCAATTCCTGCTGCCTGCATTGCTCGTCTGGGCTGCCTTGTATATCCTGCCTTCTCCCTTCCTGCTGCGCTTAATCATCCACAAGATATGGTTCTTCCCTGGACAGGGTGAGCCAGTACTCCAAGAAATGCTGGAGTTCATGCTCCTTGGCATCAATGAGATTCCCAATCCAGTGCGGGCGGAGAAAAAGGGGAAGACAATTCGCTTAAGCTGGCATTACGATGATCCCAATTGGTGCCGCTGGATGGCCTTGGCCCGACTGCATAAGCTCTATGAGCTAATCTTGGAATTTGATCCTGCCACCCGCACCGTGATCATGCGCGATCGCGTTCGGCCTGTAGATTTTTCCCTCTGTCCAGTCAAGATTCGCACTGGCCTACTGGCCTCGCCGCGCTTCTTCTGTCATGTGCAAATCGGGCCAGAATGGGGGATTAGCAAGTTTGAGCAGACTACTGCTGAAGACTGGCAATTCAGGCCACAGGAGCTGAAATCACCGGTCTTCAATACGATCATCAGAAATGGCTGGAATATAAGGTTTGCGTTGTAGTGAAAATTTGGCTAGTACCTCAACATTCCGGTTTAGCGATACGTACAACATGCTGGAAAATTTTTCCTCACTCCATAACCTTTATGCCTTAGCATTTAATCCTATGCAGGCATTCCGGGCATTCGCCGGAAAATTCGATATGGTGTCCGATGATGTTGTAGGAAGTTTTCTTTGCTGCAGCTTCGACGATGTCTTGGATGACATCCACCTCAATATTTTCCACTTTACTACAGCGGGAGCAGCGGATGTGGTAGTGCGGCTCAATTTCGGCATCAAAGCGTTTCTGCGAGCCGCCGACCTCCAGCTTGAGGATAATACCGGTCTCCGCCATCAATTCAAGGTTTCTGTATACCGTGCCTAATCCGATGCGGGGCAGCCGCTTCCGCACCATGTCATACAGCTCACAGGCTGTGGGATGGTTTTTCGCCTTACTGAGTTCCTCCAGCAGAATCTGCCGTTGGGTGGTGATACGGATCATAGGGTCCGGTGCGTTCATAATGGTTCACCGCCGAAAATTTAAAAAGATTTTATGAGGACATCCTTGCTCGTGTTCTGTGCAGCTTACCAGCCGACTCCCGTAGCTGAAGAACTGCTTGATTTTGTTAACACAAAGCGTTAAAATTCATTCGCTATTGCGAATTATTTATAATAACCAGTGATCATAAGCCAATTTTTGCAATTGTCAAGCGCAATACATCAGGACTGCTATTGGATAGTTCTTGACAGGCAGTATCACCTTGAATGCCTATGAAATTTTATAGAAGTTACACCGCTAAACATGGAGGATTTAATCATATTGCTTCGTTCTCTTCTAGCTCAGCACCTTGACTTTTCGCCCATATCAGGTAATATCCAGCACTCTTTTTGAATTGCGCCCAACGAAAAACACCGGACGATCATGCTGAAAATCAACGAGCACTACCTGAAGCTTCAGGCTTCGTATCTCTTTTCCGACATCGCCAAGCGGGTGGCTGCGTTCCAGCAGGCTAACCCGGACAAGCACATCATCCGCCTCGGCATCGGCGATGTGACCAAAGCCTTGCCAGCCGCCTGCATCGCCGCCTTTCACAAGGCCGTGGATGAGATGGCGGCGGACAGCAGCTTCCGGGGCTACGGCCCGGAGCAGGGCTACGCCTTCCTGCGCGAAACCATAGCCAAGCACGACTTCCAAGCTCGCGGGGCGGCAATCAGCGCGGACGAGATATTCATCTCCGACGGGGCAAAATGCGACACCGGCAACATCCAAGAACTGTTCAGCGCAGACGCGCGGGTGGCGATTCCTGACCCGGTCTATCCGGTCTATTTGGACACCAACGTCATGGCCGGACGCACTGGCGCGTTCGCCGATGGCCGCTATCAGGGCTTGGTCTATTTGGATTCGACCGCAGAGAACGGCTATGTGCCTGCCCTGCCGAGCGAGCCGGTTGATCTGATCTATCTCTGCTTCCCCAACAATCCGACCGGCGCAACGGTCAGCAAAGCCGTGCTGAAGCAGTGGGTTGACTATGCCAAGGCCAATAAGGCCCTGATTCTCTTTGACGCGGCCTACGAGGCATTCATTCGGGATGAATCTCTGCCGCATTCCATCTACGAGATTGAAGGAGCGCGGGAAGTGGCGATAGAGTTCCGCTCCTTGTCGAAAAGTGCAGGCTTCACCGGCACCCGCTGTGCCTACACCGTCGTGCCCAAGGAGTGCGCCGCCTATGACAGCGCGGGCGGCAGACAGCTCATTCATCCGCTCTGGAACCGCCGCCACTGCACCAAGTTCAACGGCGTGTCCTATCCGGTGCAGAGGGCGGCGGAGGCAGTCTATTCGGACGCAGGCCAAGCGCAGTGCAAGGCCTTGATCAACGGCTATTTGGAGAATGCTGATTTGATCGCGGCAGCAGTCAAGGAGCTGGGCTTCGATTACGTCGGCGCGGCCAACGCGCCGTATGTCTGGATCCGCTGCGGGCGGGACTCATGGGAGTTCTTTGACTTGCTGCTGAACAAGGCGGGCGTGGTCTGCACGCCGGGCGCGGGCTTCGGCAGATGCGGGCAGGGCTATATTCGGCTGTCTGCCTTCAATTCTCGTGAGAACGTGGTGAAGGCCTTGGAGCGGATCAAAGCGGCTCTTGTCTGAGTTCATCCTCCGGCTGTAGCTTGTGCTTTCGGTCAGAGTCAGAAAGATGGCGAGTAGCACAAGATGGCTGTTAACACTGTCATCATAGTCACTCACAACGCTGAGGCGGTGCTGGGCCGCTGCCTTGCCGCTTTGGCCGCGCAGACCGCGCCGTCAGTCGTGGTCGCGCTGATTGACTCTGGCTCAGAAGACGCTGGCTATGTGCAGGCGTACAGCCAGCAGCCCGGCTTCATCGTCCGCTGCACCGACAACATCGGCTTCAGCCAAGCCAACAACCTCGGCTGGCAGATGGTACGGCAGGAGGCGGAGTTGGTGCTCTTTCTCAACCCAGATGCTTTTCCCGCCTCGGAGAGCTTGGAGCGGGCCTGCGCCTTTCTTGCAGCCAACCCGGCTGTTGGCTGCGTTGGCGGTCGGCTGCTTGGCTTTGACGCAGCAAGCGGCCAGCCCACCGGCCTGCTCGATTCCACAGGGGTATTCACGAAATGGTATGGCCGCTGGTATGACCGCGACCAAGGCCAGCCAGACAGTGGCCAACACCGAGAACAGGAGGACGTACCAGCAGTCTGCGGGGCCTTTCTGCTTGCCCGGCGGACTGCGCTGGAGCAAGTGGCTTTGCCCGGCGATGCCGTCTTTGACCCGGCCTTCTTTCTCTACAAAGAGGACATTGAGCTTTGCCTGCGGCTGCGGCAGGCGGGCTGGAAGATTGTGTATCTGCCCGAAGTCGTGGCGCATCACTGCCGGGGCTGGCAGAACGACCGCAAGGCTATGCCTGTCCAGATGCGCCTGATTGCGGCAAAGAACGAACTACTCCTTTATCGTCGCCATCCCTCGCCCTACATCCTCTGGGCCTTGCTGAAATATGCCGCTGTCCGCTGCTTGCAGATATGAAGACGTAAGGAAGAGTCCTGCTCGTTTGCCAAGGAGTTTGGCTTGGTCAAAGAGGAGTCCTACCGACTTGGAAAGGAGTTGAAGTCGGCCAAACTGCTTTCCTGTTTAGCCACAAAGGAGTTTGGCTCGGCAAAAAAGGAGTTGGAGTCGGCAGAAAAGGAGTTCGGCTTGGCCAAACTGCTTTCCTAGTAAGCCGCAAAGGAGTTTGGCCGACTTCAACTCCTTTCCAAGTCGGTAGGACTCCTCTTTGACCAAGCCAAACTCCTATGTAAACGAGCAAGAAAGGAATCTTTACTCAGAGTAATGCAACAAATACTGCAATAAGAGAAAAAGGCCTGCTCTCCGCTGCAACCTGGAACTCAACGCTTCTTATCTGACTTGTGCAAGAGGTTAATGACCGTCTCTCTGATCATTCCCACCTGGAACGGCGGCAAATGGCTGAACGAGCTGCTCATCGCACTGGCCCGGCAGACGCTATTGCCGGATGAAATCCTGCTGGTTGACTCCGGCTCCACCGATGATACCCTGGCCATCATCCGACAGCATCAAGTTGCGAATCCCCGCCTCCGCTTGCTGCACATCCCGCAGCAGGATTTCGACCATGGCGGCACCCGTACCTGGGCTGCCCAGCAGACCACTGGCGAGATCATCGTCTGTATGACCCAAGACGCAGTACCAGCAGCGGATGACGCGCTGGAGCGGCTGATCCGTCCCTTTCAGGATGACGCGCAACTGGCAGCAACCTACGGCAGGCAGCTCCCTGCGCTCGATGCTACCTTTTTCAGTGCGCATTTGCGGCAATTCAATTACCCTGCGCAGTCGCAGATGCGCCGCCGCAAGGACGCAGCCCTCTTTGGCTTCAAGACCGTCTTTATCTCTAACTCCTTTGCCGCCTGGCGACGGGAACCTCTGGCCGAGCAGGGCTACTTTCCTTCAAAGCTGCTCTTTGGTGAAGATAGCTTGACCCTGGCAAAACTGCTTGAGAAGGGATATCATGCGCAGTATGTGAGCGAGGCCCTGGTCTGGCACTCGCACAACTACTCCCTTGGGCAGGACATGCAACGTTACTTCGACATTGGCGTGTTTCATACCGAAGAGCAGGTTCTCTTGCGGCAGTTCGGCAGTCCTGGTGGTGAAGGTCGGAAATATGTGCTGTCCGAGCTGAACCTGCTCTTAGAGCGGCGGCAGTATCAGCTTCTCCCCGAATGGTTTTGCCGCAACGCAGGCAAGTTCATCGCCTATCACCTGGGCAAACGATATCGCCTTCTGCCCCATTCCTGGGTGAAAAGACTGAGCATGAATCCCAACTGGCAAGGTTGGGCAGGCTGAGGTATGTCGCCTGCCCTGTCTTGGAACCTGCGCCAGCGCACGTCTTCCATTTACAAGCTGCTGCATATTCTTGACTGCTCCCTCGTCTGCGGCCACCTCGCCCTGCTGGTGCTGCTCTATCAGGTGCCGTGGAGCCGTTACTACACCTGGCTGGAGTTTGTTGTCTTCACCGCCTGCTTTGTTAGCTTTCACTATTTCCAGCTCTACCGCTCGTGGCGGGGCTGGAAGCTCTATCTCGAGTTCTTTGTCATCCTGAAAGCCTGGGCAGCGGTAATCGGCGTGCTCCTCTTCTACTTCTTCGCCTTCAAGGTCTCGGAAGGCTACTCGCGCGTGGTCTTCATCATCTGGTCGCTGACCACGCCGCTGCTGCTCTTCCTCTCCCATTTGGCAGTACGGAAGCTGCTCCGGCATTACCGGGCGCAGGGCAAGAATATCCGTCATGCGGTGATTGTTGGTGCAGGCGACCTGGGGTTGCGCATGGCCCAACAGACTGAGGCGATTCCCTGGGCAGGCATTGAGGTGCTTGGCTTCTTTGATGACCGGCTGGAACAGAATGCCCCTGCCGCAATCAACAAGCCCTGGCTGGGCAGGATTAGGGATTTGCGGGAATACCTCATGGTCAATGACATTGACTATGTGTATATTGCCCTGCCCATGCGGGCAGAGCGAAAGATCTTCTGGATTCTCCGGGAATGCCGTGACCTGGGTGCCCATCTCTACCTTGTGCCCGACCTATATATCTTTGGCCTGCATCATGCAGAGATCCAGTCCATCGGTGATATGTTAGTCCTCAGCTTCAACCCCGATTACGGCTGGAAACGGAGCTTTGATATTGCCTTCGCCCTCCTTATTCTCCTCCTCACCGCCCCGTTGATGCTCCTGATCATGCTGTTGATCAAGCTCGACAGCCAGGGGCCGGTATTCTACCGCCACCGTAGGATCATGGCGACAGGCCGGGAATTTGAATGCCTGAAGTTCCGCACGATGGTGATGGATGCAGACAAGAAGCTGCACAAGCTGCTCCTGAATAACCCAGACCTGGCTGAAGAGTGGCAGAATAACTTCAAGCTGAAAAACGACCCGCGCATCACCCGGATGGGTCGCTTCCTCCGCCGCACCAGTTTGGATGAGTTTCCCCAGTTTATCAACGTGCTCAAGGGTGAGATGAGCGTGGTTGGGGCGCGGCCCATAGTGGGTAGGGAGCTGGAGGAATACTACAAAGGCAGTGGCGAGCCAAGTGCAGGCCGTTATGTCTCGATGAAGCCGGGCATCACTGGGCCGTGGCAAGTAACCAAGCGCAGCGATACGGAGAACTACCAAGAGCGCGTGGAGTTAAACGACTGGTACGTGCTCAACCACTCGCTGACAGGCGACCTCAAGATCATCCTCAAGACGATTGGCTGCATGATCAGTGGGAAAGGGGCGTATTGACTGTTCAGGGTAGTGGTTGCCCGCACAACGAGCAAGTGGTTGGTCGTGAAACGCCTAGGAGGTTGCTCATGAAACGAGCAAGTGGTTGGTCGTACAATGAGCAAATGGTTGCTCGCATAACGGGCAAGTGGTTGCTCGTCAAACGCCTAGGAAGTTGCTCATGAAACGAGCAAGTGGTTGGTCGTACAATGAGCAAATGGTTGCTCGTCAAACGCCTAGAAGTTGCTCACGCAACGAGCAAGCGGTTGCTCGTGCTCCATGCTGCAAACTGCGCCCTAGAGATTCAATCCGGGCAGACATAAAGGTCTGCTACCCTGCTTATGCACACTGTCTATTCTAACCATGCAGAACATCATTAAGCAAATCCTTGCTGGCCAGCGCATCAGCGGCGAGGACTTCCTTTACCTTGCGACCAAGGCTGATCTCTACCAGCTTGGTTTTCTCGCCCATGCTGTCAGGCAGCGGCTCCACCCAGAGGCGAAGGTCACGTATGTTATTGACCGGAACATCAACTACACGGATATCTGCATCTCCGCCTGCAAGTTCTGCGCTTTCTTCAAAGCCCCTGAAGATCCGCAAGGCAGCGTCCTGAGTAAAGAGGAGCTGCTCCAGAAGATCAGGGAGACCCAAGCCCTGGGCGGCACCCAGATCCTCTTGCAAGGTGGCCTCCATCCCAGCCTCGCGCTGGAGTTTTATGAAGACATGCTGCGCTTCATGAAGGAGGCTACTGGCATCCACATTCACGGGTTCTCGCCACCAGAGATCTGCCATTTCAGCCAGCTCTCTGGCCTAGCGATCAGAGCGGTGCTGGAGCGGTTGCAGGCCGCTGGCTTGGACTCTATTCCTGGGGGTGGGGCAGAGATTCTCGCTGATCGGGTGCGGCAACAGCTTGCGCCCCGCAAATGTTCGGCTGACCAGTGGCTGGCCGTGATGGAGACGGCCCATCAACTGGGTATGCGCACGACCGCCACCATGATGTTCGGCCATATCGAGACCTGGCAAGAGCGGCTTGAGCATCTCGAGCGGCTGCGTGTCCTGCAAGACCGTACTGGCGGCTTTACTGCCTTTATTCCCTGGCCCTTTCAGCCGGATAACACCGCTCTGGCAGACAGTACCGAGAAGACTACCAGCCTGGCTTACCTGCGGATGCTGGCTCTGAGCCGAATATACCTTGACAATATTGCTAACCTTCAGGCATCATGGGTTACACAGGGGCCGAAGATCGCCCAAATCTCCCTTTTCTTCGGAGCTAATGACTTTGGGTCAACCATGATTGAAGAAAACGTAGTTGCTGCCGCAGGTGTGCACTTCCGCCTCTCTGAGCAGGAGATCCGCCACTTGGTCACAGCTGCTGGCTTTCAGCCTGAACAGCGGCTAATGGACTATAGTCGGGCATGAACGCGCTCCTGGTCATCCACCGTGCGCCTTGGCTGCTCCCTATTTGCCGACCACCCATTCAGGATGGCGGTTTAGTCGTTGGCAACGGCAAGATTCTTGCTGCTGGCGCATTCCGTGAGATTGCCAGCAGCTATCCAGGGATTGCCGTGGTTGATCATCCTGAGGCAGTGCTCCTGCCTGGCCTGATCAACGCCCATACCCACCTTGAGTTGTCTCATCTCGCCCATCTCGCCCGACTACCTGCGCCAGCTTCTTTCACCGAATGGCTCGTCCTGCTGATTGCGGAACGAGCCAAGGCCGCAGCGGACATGGACGCGGCAGTAGAATGCGCTGCCAGCGCAGCCAGAATTGCCTTGGCCGCCCAGGAAGCGCAGGGCGTGGTGGCCATTGCCGATATCAGCAACACTGGTCTTTGTCGCAACCTGGTTGGTAAGTTCAATGGCACACTCCTCTGTTTCAGTGAATACCTCCGCCTGCGAGCAGATGCGGTCAGAGGTGCTTTGAGCCGCCTGCACGCCGAGCCAGACACGCAATACTGCACTGGCCATGCCCTGTACTCCACCCATATTGACCTTCTGCGCGGTCTGAAGGCCAGAGCCGCCCGTCTCGGCTATATTTTCCCCATCCATATTGCCGAATCCGCCGCTGAGATCCAGCTGCTCCGCACTGGCCAGGGAGAACTGCGCGCCTTCCTGGAACAACGCGGCCTGTGGGACGACTCTCTGCCCCTAGGGGAAACCGGCGCAGTGAATTATTTGCACCGCTACGGCCTGCTTGACCGAGGCACGCTCTGCGTCCATTGCGTGCATATCGCAGAGGGCGAGGTTGACTTGCTTGTCAAATTCGGGGCCAAAGTTTGCCTCTGCCCAGGCAGCAATGCCTATCTGGGTGTGGACACTGCGCCGGTAGAGCTGCTCCTGCGCAAGGGCATTCTCCCCGCCCTTGGCACGGATAGCCTGGCCAGCAATCCCGAACTGTCGATCTGGCGGGAGATGCGTCTCCTTGCCGCCCAACATCCAGACCTCTCGCCGACAGATTTGCTCGCTATGGCCACCTTAGGCGGGGCTACGGCCCTGGGTTTAGAGCAACTCGGTACCTTAGAACCGGGTAAGGACGCAGCCGTACTGGCTGTTGAGCTGTATTCTCCCGCTCGCACCGCAGAAGCAGTGCAGGAACAGCTGGTGCAACAGGGCGGGAGCTGTAGATTGCGGCGGTTGTAACTCTTCCGCAACAGAAAGCACCTAGTCAGGCAGGTTTTGCCCTGGTTTCCGCTTGTCTACAAGCTGTTTTCCTACATCCGAAAGCTCCATTCAAACGAGTAAACGGAGCATTCACTCGTGTAAACACTCCAAACAGACGAGTGAATGCTGCTTGCGGATATTCAAAAGCTCCATACAAACGAGTGAACAGAGCATTCATTCGTCTAAACGCTCTGAACAGACGAGTAAATACTGTTTTTACACGTCCGTAAGCTCTATTCACACGAGTAAACAGAGTATTCACTCGTCTAAACGCTCCAAGCAGACGTGTGAATACTATTTTTGGACATCCGCAAGCTCCATTTAGACGAGTAAACAGAGCATTCACTCGTGTGAATACTCCAGACAGACGTATGAATGCTGCTTTTGGACATCCGCAAGCTCTATTCAAACGAGTGAATAGAGCATTCACTCGTTTGAATGCTCCAAACAGACGTGTGAATACTGGTCGCGGACATCCAAAATCTCCAGGCACACGATTCTTGCCGAGCCAAACTCCTTTGCTACCTGGCCAGAAAGGAGGCAAATCTGGCCTGACTGGATGCGAGCGCGGCTGCTTTTCAGTTGCGGAAGTTCTGCTAGCGCACGCATTTCCTTGACAAAGACTAGGCGGCCTTTTAGGATGAAGCGCAAAAGGTTTGCACGGTGATGTCAGCCAGTTGAACCGATAGGTAGTGCATTTTCTTCAACTCCTAGACCGAAAAGAAGGACTCGATGGCCCGCATCGGCATGGTCAACTACATCAACACCGCGCCTATCTATGCAATATGGAAGGCGCAGGTGCATCAGCCTGATTGGCTCGTGACCGAAGCCCCACCTGTGCGGCTCAACCGGCTTTTGGCTGCGGGCGCACTTGATCTCGGCTTTGCCTCTGCCTATGAATACGCAGCCCGGCCCAAGCTGTATCGGCTGCTGGCTGATCTTTCCATCTCAGCTACCGGGCCTGTGGGCAGTGTTTTCCTTTTCTCGTCCGTGCCACCTGAGCAATTGGATGGCAAGCTGGTGCTGCTGACGGGCCAATCCGATACCTCGGCCCATCTGCTGAAGCTGATGTTGGAGGAATTTCTCTGGGTGAAGCCGCAGTATATCCGGGGCGAGGTTTTTGCCGCGCGCGCACCGTCTGAAGAGCCTGCGGCAATGCTGGCAATTGGTGATGAAGCCTTGCGACTTGCTGCCCGCAAAGGAGGAAGGTATCCTATTCGGATTGATTTGGGTGAATACTGGCATCGGCAGACTGGCCTGCCGTTTGTCTTTGCAGTCTGCGCTGTGCGCGAGGATTTTTTGCACAATAATTTGGTCGCTGCCCAAGCTATTCACAAGACCCTGCTCAATTGCCGCCGACAAGGGCTGGCACGACTGCCGGAAATCTGCGCCGCAACTGCGCCCTGCATCCCCATGAGCGAAGAAGCCTGCCTCCAATACTTTCAATCCATTGAATACGACCTTGGCCCAGCCAAACAACAGGCCTTGACCAAATTTTTTGAGCTGTTGATTCGGCGTGGCGAGGCTGATCCGGCAGCTTTGCCGCTGAAATTGTTTCCCTGACATGATTCCTCTGGACAAGAAGAAGGAGTACGTGCGGGAGATCTTCTCCGCAGTGAGCCATAAATACGATCTGCTCAACTCCCTCCTCTCCTTGCTCTTCGACCGCTGCTGGCGTTGGCGTACAGTCCGCTTGCTGCGGGACTTTCCCAGCGGTCCAGTGTTGGATCTCTGCGCTGGCACCATGCCGCTCTCCTTGGAACTAACGCGGCAGGCAAAAGAACGCACGGTGCTGGCCGTGGATTTCTGCGAGGGGATGCTGCGAGCTGGGTTGCGCAATTTGCCTATTGATCAGCGGGCAGCGCGCATCTTTCCGGTCTGCGGTGATGGCGAGTATATTCCTGCGCCAAGTAATACCTTCTGGGGTTGTACTGTCGGTTTTGGCGTGCGTAACCTGGCTGATACCCGTCAAGGGTTGGCTGAAATGCACCGGGTGCTGCGACCAGGCGGTCGATTGCTGATTCTGGAGCTGTCGCGGCCAGCAAATCCCCTGGTCAAGCCGATCTATAACTGCTATTTGCACTATATGCTGCCTCGGATCGCCAGTCTCTGCGCCGGCCACCGCCAGGCATACGAGTATTTGGCCAGCTCCATCGCCTCTTTTTACGAACCAACCGAGCTACTCGCCATGATGCGCGAGACCGGCTTTGCCAATGTCCAGCGCAGACAGCTCTCCTTGGGCATTGTGTCTATCTATATAGGAAACAAATGAAGCAGCCTTCCTGCCGCATCCTGCTTGCTATCACTGGTGCCACTGGTATGATCTACGTTACAGCCTTGCTCAACTTGCTGGCTGAACAGGAGGTGGAGGTGCATGGCATTATCTCTGACTCTGGCAGGAAAGTCTTGCGCCTGGAGCAGAACAAAACCCCGGAAGACTTGTCTGGCATCAGTCGTTGGTTTGCGGCAGAGGATTTTACTGCCCCGCCAGCTTCAGGCTCGGCCTGCTACAAGGCGATGCTGATCTTACCCTGCACAGTTGGCACTTTAGGGGCGATTGCTGGGGGCTATTCTGGTAATCTTATTCACCGGGCAGCAGATGTGACCCTCAAGGAAAGGAGACCATTGCTCTTAGCAGTGCGAGAAACCCCGCTGAACCACACCCATCTCCGCAACATGCTAGCTGCACATGAGGCTGGGGCGATTATTTGTCCGCCCATGCCCTCTTTTTACCTGCATCCAGCTGATTTACACGAGATGGCACAGCAGTTTGCCGGGCGACTTTGCGATTTGCTGGGGATCAGAATTGAGGGGATGCAGCGGTGGGAGGGGGTGTGATAGCGCAGCAAGCAACAATACCAATAAGGAGGAGACCACTATGAACTGGCAAGGAAGACGTAAAAGCGACAATGTAGAAGATCAGCGCAACACGGAATTTTCTGGCGGCTCTGGCAGCAGTGGCAATATGCTGCGCTTGTTGCCGATGGCGGTGAAATTTCTTGGCTTCAAAGGCACAGCGATTGCGGTTGTCTGCTTAGGCTTGTATGGGTTGTTTACAGGCAATCTGGGCAGTATGCTGGCCTTACTTGGCCTCCAGCAAGGGCCAACAAAGACGCAGATCTCCTCCCAGCCAGTGCAAGAGACTGCGGCAGAGAAGCAAATGGTGGAGTTTGTTTCCGTTGTCTTGGCAGACACCGAAGAGACCTGGAAGGCACTGTTTCAAGAAAAGGGAAAAACTTATCATGAGCCGCGCTTGGTCCTGTTTCGCAATGCCGTGGATTCAGCTTGCGGGTTTGCTGATTCAGCCACAGGCCCTTTCTATTGTCCAGGAGACAAGAAGGTTTATCTTGATTTGAGTTTCTTTGATCAACTGCAAGACCGCTTCAATGCACCAGGGGATTTTGCCCAAGCGTATGTGATTGCCCACGAAGTTGGTCATCATGTGCAGACCCTCCTCGGCATCTCCAGCAAGGTTCATGCGGCTCGCAAGCAGATGAGCAAGACCGAAAGCAACAAGCTACTGGTTCGGCAGGAGTTGCAGGCCGACTGCTTTGCCGGAATCTGGGCTTATCATGCCCAAACAAACCGCAAGCTGCTGCAAGCAGGCGATGTGGAGGAAGGTTTGGCCGCTGCCAGTGCGGTCGGCGACGATACCTTGCAGAAGCAGCAGCAGGGTTATGTAGTACCAGACTCATTCACCCACGGTAGCGCGGCGCAGCGGGTGCAATGGTTCAAGACCGGTTTGCAGAACGGCGATCTGGACAGCTGCAATACCTTCGGTAAGCAATAAAGAAACCAGTGGCGGCTTGCAGCAGGGCTTTTTTGCTGGTATATTCTCGCCCGTCTGTTCTGAACCCTTATGAACCCAGAATCCGCCATGAAACGCATCCTCTCCGGCATCCAGCCTTCGGGCCAGCTCCATATCGGCAACTACTTTGGCATGATGAAGTCAGTGATCTCCAGCGTTGAGACAGCTGATCTCTACGCTTTCATCGTCGATCTTCACGCTCTCACAAGCGTCCACGACCGAGCCAAACTCTCCGCAGGCACTTTAGAGGCCGCCGCAGACTTTCTGGCTCTTGGTCTTGATCCTGATAAATGCACCTTCTGGGTGCAGTCAGATGTACCAGAGGTCTGCGAGCTGGCCTGGATTCTTTCCACGGTCACTTCAATGGGTTTGTTGGAACGCTGTCATTCTTACAAAGACAAAACAGCCAAAGGCATAGCTGCCAGCCACGGTCTTTTCGCCTATCCAGTTCTTATGGCAGCGGACATTCTCCTTTATCAGGCTGAAATAGTGCCTGTGGGTAAGGATCAAAAGCAGCATCTTGAGGTGGCCCGCGATATTGCGGTCAGTTTCAACAATAACTTTGGCGAAACATTCATTCTGCCAGAAGCGGCAATCAGCGAAAGCACGGCTGTCGTTCCTGGTCTTGACGGCCAGAAGATGTCTAAGTCCTATGGCAACACAATTCCGATGTTCCTAGAGGATAAGGAGCTGCGGAAAAGGGTTATGGCGGTGCAAACCGACTGTACGCCAGTGGAAGATCCCAAAGATCCGGCCAAGTGCAATCTTTACGCTTTGCTTAAGCTCTTTGCTTCCAAGGAAAAAATGGAAGAAGTGCATGGCTTATACGTGAACGGTGGCGCAGCCTACGGTTATCTCAAGCAAGATTTGTTTGAGTTGATCCGAGATCATTTTACCGCAGCCAGAGCACGGAAAAAAGAGCTGATGGCCAATCAAGACGGGCTGCGGGCAATTCTCAAGCAGGGCGCAGAAAAAGCCCGGGCTAAAGCTGTAGTCACCTTGGATTTGGTACGAGACCGGGCTGGATTGCGGTATTAAGCTGCAAACAAGCCAGAAAACCAAGTCGCCTAGCTCTTCAGAGAAAGATAACCGCAGCAACTGAAGGCGCGAGGAGAACATGACCATTCATGAGACTGCTGCTCCAAAATACGCGGCCTGGAGTTGCTGCTGCGATAAGCAATCGAGGAGTCCTGCTCGTTCGCAAAGGAATCTTGTTTGGTAACAAAGGAGTGGTAATTAACAGAGAAGGAGTTCGGTTTAGCCGAATTCCTTTGTTGTTAAACCGTCAAGAAGTTTGGTTTAACCGCAAAGGAGTGCTGTTTATCAAAACTTCTTGGTTGTTAAACCGAAAAGGAATTTTGTTCGACAAAAAAGGAATGCAGCTAAACCAAAAAGGAGTTTTGTTTAACCGAACTCCTTGGTTGTCAATCCGCAAAGGAGTAAAAACAGGTTCCGCAGAACTGCGGTCTTCAAACGAACGGGCCAGCATTGCTCTGACCCGCTTTCTCGCTATTCCCCTTCTTTTCTCTTCTCCACCACCAGCACCGCGCACTGGGTCTTACCGATTACCTTTTCCGTGACATGACCCATGAGCAGCTTGCTCAGGCCTTTGCCGTGACCACCAATGAGGATCATGTCCACATTATGCTCGCGTGCGGCTGTCGCAATCACTTCAGGCGCATGTTTACCGATGAGGGCGAGTGGCTGGAAGATTACTTGGGGGGCCTTTTCCTGTCCTTTCTTGCAGACAGCCTTGGTCAGCTCCTTGGCATGAGCCAGCCCTTCCTCAGATGCGGCCACGGAAACGACATACACTTCTTTCAGGTTGGAGCAATGAACGCCCATGCCAATGCCCTCTTCTGCGGCCATGTCGCTGGCGGCTGAACCATCAATCGCGACCAAAATTCGTTGACCGCTGCTGGTGCAATTCTTCGGTACAACCAGTACTCTGGGGAAGCCGTGGCCAATGACCTTAGCGGTCATGCTGCCGACGAGCAGCTTGAGCAGTCCTTGTCTTCCGTGTCGGCCCATGATCAGGAGGTCAGCCTTG
The DNA here is from genome assembly GCF_048287395.1 of Candidatus Electronema sp. PJ. Taxonomy (NCBI): domain Bacteria; kingdom Pseudomonadati; phylum Thermodesulfobacteriota; class Desulfobulbia; order Desulfobulbales; family Desulfobulbaceae; genus Candidatus Electronema; species Candidatus Electronema sp. PJ. The sequence goes on from NZ_JBLWEO010000046.1 coordinate 21,968, forward strand.
TGCTGCTGGGCCAACTCGACAATTGCCTTGTCTGGCTGGTAGGATTCGTGCAGGATGGTCTCGCAGGCAATGCCGTTATCCTTGGCCATCTTCCTGATATGGTCAAAATGGGTCTCGATTTCCTCGGACATCTCCTCGGACAGGGAATTGGCCCCCATTGCCAATTCTGAGTCCATCGGGATAACATACAGTACCACAATCTTTGCGCCACACGCTTGGGCCAAAAAGATCGTTTCCTGCACTGCACCGTCTGTATAGGAAGAGCCGTCCGTTGCCAACGCGATGATTTCCGCTTGGCCGATCAGTCGTCCGTTCATAGTTACCTCCTTTGTATATCTGGTTGAAAAGAAAGTCTTTGCTCCTAGCAAAGTTTCCTGTCATCTTAACACTGTTGCCAAAAATAGCAAGCCGCAGGGGCCGCTTTCGCCTGTATTTTATTCTTGACTTCCATTTTATTCTTGACTCCGTTATCCTGTCAACTATTGTGGCAGTGCCACATGGAGAGAATGGAGATGGTTTTACTTCGCTATTCAGCGAGTTATTGTTACTGTGCTGTTGTTTGACTTCATGTTCTGCTGTTGAATCTTTCAACAGCAGTTTAATTTTTCAACACTAGAGGATAGGAGAGGAACAATGAAGGAAAGCAGATTGAAAAGGGGCAAAGGAGTGGCGTTTGCAGCCTTAGCCTTACTGCTGGCCAGTCCAGTCGTGTCCTGGGCGGCAGCAGCAGCTCCGGCAGACACAACCGCCTGGTGGGTCTGGCCACTGCTGCTGCTAGTAGTGACCTTTGTCATGGGGATCATTGCGGTGCTGGGCGGCGTCGGTGGTGGCGTGCTGTACGTACCCATCATCGGCGGCTTCTTCCCTTTCCATATAGATTTCGTACGTGGTGCTGGTTTGCTCGTGGCCCTATCCGGTGCTCTCGCGGCAGGACCAGGCTTACTGAAGGCCAACCTTGCTAGCTTGCGGCTTTCTATCCCAGTGGCCTTAGTTGCTTCAAGCTGTGCTATTGTGGGGGCGATGTTCGGTCTGGCTTTGCCCGCGTACATCGTCAAGTTGTTGCTCGGCGTGACTATCCTCGGCATTGTGGTGATTATGTTTACGGCCAAGAAGTCGGATTATCCTGATGTACCCAAGGCTGATGCACTTTCAACGGCCCTTGGTATCTACGGCATCTACCAGGCTCCAGATAAAACAATGAACTGGCAGATCCATCGCACCATTCCTGGTCTGCTCACCTTTATCATCATCGGCATTATGGCAGGGATGTTTGGCCTTGGTGCAGGTTGGGCCAACGTACCAGTGCTTAATCTGATGATGGGCGCACCCCTAAAGATCAGTGTTGCCACTAGTAAGTTCCTCCTCTCGATCACCGATACCTCTGCTGCCTGGGTATATCTGAATAATGGCGCAGTTATTCCCATGCTCGTTGCGCCGTCCTTGATTGGCATCATGCTCGGCTCTTTTGTTGGCGTGCGGATTCTCAAAGTAGCCAAGCCCTCCTTTATTCGCTGGATGGTTATTGGCATTCTTGCCTTTGCGGGCAGTAAATCACTCTATGACGGCATCAAGGCGATGAATGCGCCTACACCTGCACCTGCATCCCATCATACTCAGGAGGCTTCTCATGCAAAATAACAAGAACAGTGCCGCCTCAGAAGAGCAGCTGCTCTACGCTGCGTGGCTGGAAAAAGGAATGTTGATTGGGCTGGTTCTCATTGTCATCAGCTTTGCCCTCTATGTCTTTGGGATTATCACCCCAGTGATTCCGTTGGATGAGCTGGCTAATTACTGGAAGCTGCCAGTTAAGGAATATCTAGCCGCAGTGAATAACAATTTCCTGCATCTGGACCATCCGCCTACAGGTTGGGCTTGGCTCAAGCTAATCGGCAAGGGGGATTTCCTTAACTTCCTGCCCATCGCCATTCTTTCCGGCATCACCATGCTGTGTTATGCCGTGATTGTGCCGGTCTTTAAGAAGAAAGGCGAAAAAGCGTATATGATCATGGCGATTGTTGAGGTTGTGATCCTTGCTTTAGCTGCTAGTGGTTTACTCAAAGCAGGTCACTAAGAGCCGCACATAAGGGCGAAGACCTCTTCGCCCTTACCCCTATACCTGCGCTTGCAGCTGCTTCAATCCACGCCCCCTGCATAGGGAGCGACCCTCCAGCAAGTACCCTTTGCGTCGTAGGGGCAGGCCCCTGTGCCTGCCCTCCTCTCAAGCAGTATAAAATGTTTCTCATGCAACCTTTGCGTCGTAGGGGAGTACCCCCTGTGTTCGCCCTGAAATGAGCAGGGCAGGCACAGGGGCCTACCCCTACTGTTGCCAATCGACAGTACATACTGTTGCCAATCGACAGTACATACTGTTGCCAATCGACAGTACATACTGTTGCCAATCGACAGTACATACTGTTGCCAATCGACAGTACATACTGTTGCCATCCCCTAATACGTACTGAGACCTTTGCGTCGTAGGGGCAGGCCCCTGTGCCTGCCCTTCGCATTCAAGGGCGAACACAGGAGTTCGCCCCTACGTCAATAAGTACATTGAGTATCGACTGTAATCTTATTGTATATTTCCCAGAAATAGGCTATGTTCACAGGGAACGGTTTCGTTATCAATTAATAATTCCTAGGAGGCAGATCATGGCAACAATACAATGGAGACTAGAAAGTAATCCGCTTACCAATCCTACATCCTACAAGGCCCGCATCATGCCCAGGGTAGCAATGGATTACGCAGCTGTTTCAGAAGCAATTGCCGCCCGCAATCCTAACTTCTCTGCTGCCACCGTGGAAACCATCCTGCGGGAATTACGAGAAGAGGTGAGGATTCAGCTCAACAACGGCAACTCGGTTACGCTCAAAGATTTCTGCTCCTTTAAGACCACAGCCAATGTGCGCTTGGAAACTGCCTCCTCACCCATGCCACCACCTGGCACGTCATTAATGACAACAATATCGGCATCAGTAACCTTACGAGATGATGTACGGCAAGGCGCATCGTATGAGAAGCTGCCTGCTGATGAGAAGAGTCCGGTCATTACCGAGTTTATGAACACATCCCTTGGGCTTCCGAATGTCTATTCTGCCAGTTATCCCATCTGTATTATGACCGGGTCGAATCTCCTGATTGGCCCTGGTATAGCAGGCAGCAATCTCACTATTACCGGGACAAAAAGCACAAGTACAGTCATTACAGATTTTGTAGAACGGAAGCCGTCTAAAATATCCTTCTTGAGCAATGTTCCCTCCCAGACAAACTCCTGGAACAACGAATACCAAGCAACTGTTACAACGCGGTACACAGAGAACGGCAGTCTCCGATCAGGAACATACAGTAGCTACTTGCGATGCGATTTGACGATATCCTCAGGGGCATTGCCAAAAGGAATACTGTCAAGCAACGAAAACGCCGCTTTAGCCAATGTAACTGCCGTTACTGGCGCAACAGCAAACATCCGTATTTGTGCCGACGTTAATGCTCAGGATGATATACTGCGGCTCTGGATGGCAGATATGACTCAAGATGGAGAGGTAGGAGACGCTGTTATTGTCAACGATAATGCGGCCTATACAATCAACGGCTATGCAGGCTCATTGATAACAAGCATCGAAATAACTACTGTGGATTGGGCTGCTCTGAAGACGCTGGTCAAGACCAAATATCTAGGGAGGATGTACGATATCTTAGATATGGTCATAGCGTAGTACAAGGCGGGGATGCTGTCTGCATCTGCTTGGGCGCAAGGAGAGAGGGCAGGCACAGGGGCCTGCCCCTACGATGCAAAAGACTCAGTCCTCCAAATGATACTTCTTCAGCTTGCGCCAGAGCGAGACCCGGTTGATGCCCAGGATCTCGGCGGCCTTTGATTTATTCTGGCCGGTCTGCGCCAATACCCATTCAATGTACTTCCGCTCCTGATCATCGAGCGAGGGGATAGTAGTGCCGGTTGGTTCTGCTTCTGGGGCGGGGAACGTCTTGATATCTACTTCTGCGGGTAGGTGCGCAGTCTCAATCCGTTCGCCAGCAGCCAGCACTACGGCCCGCTCAATGATATTTTCCAGCTCGCGCACGTTGCCAGGAAAAGCGTAGTCTTGCAGCCGGGTCAACGCCTCTGGCGATAACTCTTTGACGGGCTTGCGCATCACTGCACTAAAGCGGTCAAGGAAGAACTGGGCGAGGAGGCGGATATCTTGCTTCCGTTCAGCCAGTGACGGTAGGTGCAGGTGCATCACATTAATACGGAAATAGAGGTCCTGTCGGAATCCACCCTCCTTGACCATCTGGCTTAGGTCCCGGTTCGTAGCAGCTAAGAAGCGAACATTCACTTTAATCGGCTCAGTTGCGCCAAGCGGGAGCACCTCCTTTTCTTGCAATACGCGCAGCAGCTTGACCTGCATGGCCAAGGTCATCTCTGTCACCTCATCAAGGAACAGAGTGCCGCCAATAGCCGATTCAATCAGGCCTATCTTGTAGCGGTCTGCGCCAGTAAAGGCTCCTTTCTCATGGCCAAACAGTTCATTGGCCAGCAACTCTTCAGTAAACACCCCGCAATTAACTGCCTTGAGCGGCCCAGCAACGCGAGGGCTGTGTTCGTGGATGTAACGGGCCAGCAACTCCTTGCCCGTACCTGATTCGCCGCTGATCAGCACCGAACAGTCGCTCTGCGCTACTTCACGAGCGGTTTGCAGGAGCTTCTGCATTCCAGGGTCTTCGGTGAGGATGCTTACGCCGCCCTGCGCTTTTTTGGCCAGCCGTTCCTTCAGCTCCATGTTTTCCCGCCGCAAACGCCGCTTTTCTAGGGCCTCGCGTACCACTTGGCGCACCTCGTCCAGCTTGTACGGCTTGATCACATAGTGATAAGCGCCCATCTTCATCGCTGAGATCGCTGAACTCACCGTGGCATAGCCCGTGATCATCACGACTTCGGTATCAGGGGAAAGTTCTTTCACCCGCCGCAGGATTTCCATGCCATCCACATTCGGCATCCGCAGATCAGTGAGCACGAGATCCAACGAATGCTGTTCCAGCAGCTTCAGGGCATTCTGGCTGCTCTGGGTGACAAGCACTTCATAGCCCTCTTTGTTAAGGATATGTTGCAGATTGCGGACGGCGGTCTGCTCGTCATCAATGACTAAGATCTTTGGCTTGTTCATCGCCTTTGGTTGGGTTTAGATAGTTTATGGCTTGGACAGAAAGGAGCAATCTTTGCGTCGTAGGGGCAGGCCCCTGTGCCTGCCCTCCTCATTCCAGGGCGAACACAGGGGTTCGCCCCTACGAGATGGACAATCTGGCGCAGGGTAAGGGAAGCATTTTATGATGCTCCAGCTCTACAACTCATTTCTGTTCGAGCCGAACTCCTTTATAAATGAGCCAGGCTCCTGCTTTACGACTTACAAAAGCTGCCCAAGCAGACAAAAATGGTTCATTCTTCACTACAATCTGCGGCTTGCTGGCGATATTATCGAGCGCAACCCGTCTTCTTGCTGTATGCTGGAGATCTATTGTGGCAAGGGTAGGCGAATAAGAAAGGTTGCGCCGTGTCCTTCCTCGCTCTCGACGGTAATTTCCCCGCCATGCTTGGTAATAATCTCGCGCGTGACCGCCAAACCCAGACCACTGCCCTTGCCCACGTCTTTAGTGGTGTAAAAGGGGTCGAAAATCTTTTCCACATCCATGGCGGCAATGCCAGGGCCGTTGTCTTGTATCTCAATCAGCACCTGGCCATGTTCCGGCTCAATGCCAGCCCGAAGCACAATTTTGCCTTTGCCTTCTAAAGCCTGGGCAGCATTGCGGAGCACGTTGATTAAGGCCTGCTGAAGCTGTCGTTTGTCAGCCAAGAACAGCCCATTTTGGGTGGTCAGCACCAAGCTGAACTCAATCTCCGCCGGAAAATCGCCCTTGACCAATTTGGCAGTCTGCTGAAGAAATTTTTCCAGCTCCAATTCAGTTGGCCGCATCTCGCGGTCATGGGCAAACTCCAATAAGGAGCGGATAATGTTCCGCGCCCGGTCTGTTTCCTCGTCAATCTGGGCTGCCATCTCCACCAGAAAATCATTTTCTGGCTTATTCAGCTCCTGTAATTCCTCCAGCAAAATTTGCGCTGAAGTGCTGGCATTGGAAAGCGGGTTATTCAGCTCATGTGCCACGCCAGCCACCAGCGTGCCCACTGCGGCCAGCTTCTCACTCTGTATGAGCTGCTTTTCGCGTTTTTCCAGCACCTCTAACATCGAACGGATAGCCTCAGTCACTGCCCGGATTTCCATTAGATTGGTTTCGTTCTCCTGCGGATCCGTGAAGCAACCCTGCGCAATGTTGCGCGTATATTCCACAATGCCTTGCAAAGGCCTGACGACCAGGGTGGTCATCTGGCGGCCAAGGAAAAGGGCCAGGCCAGCCACAGCCAGGACCAAGAGAATGCCAGTCACGGTCAGACGCGCGAGTTTGGCCTCAATCGAGCTACGGATGCTCTGATTCATGGCCCCGGATAGCTCAACCAGATGTTTGCCAACACTCCGTAGCAGCTCCTCTTCTGCGTGATGCTGCACAGTTTGGAAGTAGCTGAAGTCTGCCTGCATCAGTTCGCGGTAGCGCAACAGCTCACGTACCAGCTCGGCCTGATTGGGCGATGGGGCAGTCTGCTTTTCTTGGAGCAGGGTTAAGGCTTTGTCGAGTTGCGACTGGTTTTCTTGGAAATCCCCCTCCTGACGGTAGAGCAGCCAGTTCTTTTCGTAGCGGCGCACTTCCAAGACAGTGTCACTCAGAGCCGAGACCGCCTCCAAGGCAGAGATGCGCTGGCGGATATCAGCCAAGCCCAAGGCGACCAAGATCATAATCAAGGCGACCAAAGTCACCATCAAGCCGTAGCCCAACTGGATGCGGCGGGAAAGACTGTTGAGAAAGGGCAGGTTCTTCATTGATTGCAGAATGCAACAGCTGTGCCTCCAACGCAACATCTTCTGCACAGCGCGGCAGATGGCCTTGTAGGTGCTGTCAGCGCAGGGGTGTTGCCTTTTGTAGCATCTTGACCGAGCGCAAGTTTTCTTGCTTTAGCAGGCAATATCAGCAAAGTACCAACAACTTGTGGTTTGGCATGGGATTTGCATAACCAAGGTCAGACAAAACAGCGGATTCCGCTTCCATCTTAATCTTAAGGAGAACAAAATGAAACTCATTTGCACATTACAGGCCATTGAAGAGAGCTTCAGCGCAGCTGCTTTTGCCGAAGAGAATGAGCATCAGACTGCCCGCGAATTGCTGCGGCGGCAAGAGACAGAGCGGAAGGCCCAGCTGCGTGCGCCGGTAGTCAGCAGAGAAAAACTGGCCCCTCTTACTCCTCTTGCGTAAACACCATTAATTCCATTTTCCTTTGCTGCGCATGGCATCTGGGAGTCGTGCGCAGCAAAGGAGTGCTGCTTCGCGCTCTTCCTCATCTCCGCAGAGTCAAGATCACCTTGTGAAGATCACGAAGGACACGAAGATGAGCATCTCTTGTACAGCTAACGACTGACCACCGGGTCATTCGCTCTATTCTTTCATCGGAGGCGTTTTACATGAAGTTGCAAGCGTTGTTTCCTTTTCTTTCTTGGTTTAAATTGATTACCAAGGAAAGCGTGAAGGCAGATTTTTTTGCCGGACTCACCGGGGCTGTGATTGTCTTACCGCAGGGGGTGGCCTTTGCTACCATTGCTGGTCTGCCCCCTGAATATGGTCTCTATACAGCCATGATTACGCCCATCATTGCTGCCCTGTTTGGCTCTTCTTTTCATCTGATTTCAGGGCCAACCACCGCCATTTCCATTGTGGTTTTCTCTGCTGTCAGCAAATATGCTGCGCCTGGTTCACCGGAGTTTATTTCTGTAGCCCTAACGCTAACGTTTTTAGCCGGGGTGTATCAGCTTGCCTTTGGTTTAGCCCGGCTGGGAGTGCTGGTGAACTTTGTCTCGCATACGGTGGTGATTGGCTTCACTGCTGGGGCAGCCGTGTTGATTGCCACCAGCCAACTCAAGCACATTACGGGTATTCCCATCAAAGCAGGATCAGAGTTCTTGCACACCTGGATGCAGCTCATCGAAGGGAGCCAAGATCTCAACATCTATTTGCTCCTTATTGCCCTGGCAACCCTGGTTATCTCCCTCACGTCGAAGAAGATGTTCCCCAAGGTGCCTAATCTCTTAGTCGGGATGGTGGTTGGCAGCGTGCTGGCAGTATATTTCAGCACCTTTGCTGAGGGCATTAAGTTTGTGGGTAAGATTCCAGCGCAATTGCCGCCGCTTTCTGCGCCTGATTTCTCCTTAGCCACGATTAAAATGCTCGCTCCACAGGCTTTTGCGATTGCTCTATTAGGCTTAATTGAAGCTGTGTCCATCAGTCGGGCAGTAGCCACGAAATCTGGCCAGCGGATTAATGCCAATCAGGAATTCATTGGCCAAGGGATGTCCAATCTGCTCGGCAGTTTCTTTTCCAGCTACGCAGGTTCTGGGTCTTTCACCCGTTCTGGGATCAATTATGAAGCTGGTGCCAAGACCCCGTTGTCTGCTTTGTTTGCCGCGTTGGCTTTGATGGGCATTGTGCTCTTGATTGCGCCCCTGACCGCCTATTTGCCGATTGCGGCAATGGGTGGCGTGATCCTACTCGTGGCGTATAACCTGATCGATTTTCATCATATCAACCAGGTGCTGCACGCGAGCAAGACTGAGTCAGCTGTTTTGCTCACCACCTTCTTAGCCACGCTCTTTCTTGAGCTTGAGTTTGCCATTTATTTAGGTGTGCTGCTCTCCCTGGTCATGTTTTTGGCGAAAACATCCGTCCCGGAAATCCCTGCGCTCTCTATTGATGCGACCGGAGTCGATGGACGAAGGAAATTCATTGATCTTGGCCAAAAGCCCTTACTTGAGTGCCCGCAGCTGAAGATCATTCGGATTGATCGGTCGATTTATTTCGGCTCGATCAACCGTATTCAGGACCGCCTGGCGCAGATTACGGACAAGGAAGGCATTGCCAACATCCTGATCATCGCCACCGGCATTAATATGATCGATCTGGCAGGAGTGGAGGCCTTAATTGCCGAGCATAATCGCCTGCGGCGGCTCGGTGGCGGGCTGTATTTTGTGGATATGAAGCCTGCGGTGTATGAATTTGCCGCAAAAGTGGGGCTGATTAAGAAGATTGGCATTGATCATTTCTTTGATGCCAAGAGCAAGGCCATTGCCACGATTCACAGAAATCTCGATCAGCACCAATGCGCGAATTGTACGGCTTTACTGTTCAAAGAATGCCAGCCGAGCGTATCTGTTGTTGGCCTAACAAAGTCGTATCCAAAACCCAAACAGCTAGGTGGCCAGGAGCTTATTCCTGAACCCGGCTTGGTTCTACATCGTCCGCTGGCCGGGCAGGCGTAAGTACAGCAAGGGTTTGCCAGCAATAGCGCAACAACCCTGCTCTTCTCCGCATCATCAACAAAAAAGGCGGTTGCTCTCGTGAGCAACCGCCTTGTGCTTTTATGCCTTTTCCGTTCGCGTTTGCGTAGGCTATTTCCCTGGAGCTGGCGTGATGATCGGCAGATAGACGGCTCCCGCCTTGAAGAGCAGGATCGCTCCGGCAACCACCCCGAAGCTGAGGAGGAACTCGGTGAGCGAAGGCATGTACATTGCTCCGTCCTGGGCCTGGGTGAAGAAGGCGACATTGAGCCGGTTGAGCAGGATTCCGGCAATCACCAAGCTCTGGCCGAGCAGGATGCCCGCCTTGCTTTTGCCAAGGACAAAGAGCAGGAGCATGGGCAGGAGCACGCCGCCTGCGACTTCCAGCAGGAAGAAGGTGGCAGCAAAGCTGCCGGTGAAGGCCAGGCCAAGGTTGCCTTTCAGCAGCATGTCACCCAGCCGGACAACGGCATAAACCAGCAAGGCATAAGCCGTGCCTCTGGCCAAGCCCTGCACGACCTTGGGATCAGCCTCCTGCTTGTTCAGGCTGGCAGCGTAGTAGGCAATGATGGTGGTCACAGCCAAGGCCGAGACGACAGCCGAGAGGAAGAAGTTGTAGGGCAGCATGGTCGTCCACCAGAGATGACTGAGCGTACCCTTCATCAGCAGGAAGATGCCGCCGAGCGAGGACTGGTGCAGGAAGGACAGCGTCACCGCCGCGATGACAAAGGGGATCATCAGGGCGTGCATGAGCTTGGCCAGCTTGTTCATGCCGATGCCTTCCAAGAAGGCGGGGGACAGCTCCAGCACCAGCACGCCGGTGTAGAGCATCATGCACCAGATGATCTCAAAGAGCATGGAGTGCGGCTGCCACATCACGATCGGATGCCAGAAGGACATGGGCTTGCCCAGATCGAAGATCAGCGTGATGGTGACGCTGAGGTAGCCGGCAAGGGCGGCGAGCACCGCTGGCCTTGCAAGGCTCTTGTAGGTCTTCAGATTGAAGATGTACACCACAGCGGCCATGGTGAAGCCGCAGCCGGACAGGGCCACGCCGAACAGGACGTTGACCTGCTTCCAGTGGCCCCAAGGGAACTGATCGTAGAGATGGGTCGTCGCGCCCAGTCCGGCTGTGATGCGGTATGCCGCCGCCCCTGCGCCGATCACAGCAAGCAGCAGGAGCAGCGCTGCGCCGGGTGAAAAGAAAGACGGCCTGGCCGCGCTGGTCTGATACGTAGTCATGAGCGTTTCTCCTCGTTTGCGCCTCGGTTTCTCAGATAGGCGATGCCGCCCAGCACAGCGGCGATGCCCGCCGCCTTGAGCGGCACATGCTGCAAGACATCCCAGGTGTATTGGGGCAGCTCCTCGCAGGGCACATTCATCCTGAAGCCGAGCTGCTCAAAGGGCACGGCGGAGATGTACATCCAGCTTGTCCCGCCCGCCTCCTCCTTGCCGTAGATGTGGTTGACATACTTGCCCGGACTGGCGGCCATGCGCCGCTTGGCCTCGGCAAGCACCTTGTCGCGCTCGTCAAAGAGCATGGTGCTGGTCGGGCAGGTCTTGACGCAAGCAGGCAGCCCGCCCTCGGCAATGCGTTCGGCGCAGAAGCCGCACTTCTGCACCCAGGGATTCTGCGCCTTGTCCCATTCATACTTGGGGATACCAAAGGGACAGGCGATCATGCAGTAGCGGCAGCCCACGCACTTGTCGAAGTCGTAGCACACTGCTCCTTCCGCGCTCTTCTGCAAGGCCCCGACCGGGCAGGCAGACACGCAGGCCGGGTTCTGGCAGTGGAAGCACTGCTCCTTGACAAAGCTCCAGACCGGCCCGCTCTTGTTCTCTGCCTCAACAAAGCGGATGAGGGTGTAGGTGTCCGCGTTCAGCTTCACCGGGCTGGTGAAGTCGCCGTGAAAGGAGGTCTTCAGCCCCTTCCTCTCGTTCCATTGCTTGCAGGCGACCTGACAGCCCCGGCAGCCGATGCAGCGGGTGAGGTCAACCAGCACTGCTTTTGCCATAGTCTTGTCCTCCTTATGCTCTGATTGGTTGTTCCGCCCAAGGGCTGCGGGCGGATGAATGCGTTGTTCTGTTCCTCGCAGGGAAACGCCACGCCTGGCACCATGCCGCTTTCCCTGCTGACGGCAAGGTCACTCCTGTCGAGTCAGCATGGTGACTCGGCGGGTGTCACCATGCTGGTACTTGGCGAGTCACTATGGTGATACTTGGCGAGTCACCATGGTGATACTTGGCGAATCACCATGCTGGTACTTGGCGAATCACCATGGTGATACTTTGCGAGTCACCATGGTGACACGGGCGGAGTCATACCTATGACTCGGCTGGTGTCATACTGATGATACTGAGGGAATCAACGGTATGACTCCATGCCGCCCCCTACCCCTGCCGCTTTGCCCGCACCTGCGCCAATCCTTTGCACCATCCTTCCAGTAAAGGATGGTCAATGGTCTTTGCAAGCTGCACGGCCAGGCTGATATGTTCCTCCGCCTGAGCAAGGTCGCGTTGTTCTTCATAGGTGCGTCCGATGTTCCAGCGCGTTACCGCTTCTCCGGCCCTATCACCTATTTCCCGCTGTATCGCTAAGGACTGTTCAAGATACTCCAGCACCTTGGCAGGCTTGCCCTGCACACGGTAAATCCCGGCAATGTTGTTCAGGGTTACGCCTTCCCCTTCCTTATCCCCAACCTCCTGTGCGATAGGCAGGCTCTGCTCAAAATACGACAAGGCTTGCTCATAGTCGCCTTGGGCATAATAAACATTGGCGATATTATTCAGCGTCGTGCCTTCCCCCTCCCGGTGGCCGACTTCCCGCCGTATGCTTAGGCTTTGCTGGCAATACTCCAAGGCCAGCTCGTGCTTGCCCTGTTGCCGGTAAATATCGGCGATGTTGTTCAGGGTTGCTCCTTCTCCCTTGCGGTCGCCGAGCTGCTGGCGTATCGGCAGGCATTGCTCATAGTAGGCAAGAGCCTTCTCACGGTCCCCGCGCCGCTGGCAGGTGTACCCAAGGTCGTTCAGGCACTCCCCCTCATCTTTGCGGTCGCCGTTCTGCTGGGCGGCAGTTAGTCGCATACCTATGGCGGTTAGTTGGTCTGTCCACCAGCCCTGCCTGTCTAAATAGATATAGGTTGCCCCCACCAAGTCTTGCACCTCCTGCCACAGCTTGCTGGCAAGGCAGCTCTCCATCAGCCGCAGGCAGTGCACCCGTTCACCATCAAGGCGGGCATAGCCTTCCAGCCCGGCCTTGCTCTGCGCCTCGCAGAAAGCAATGTACCAGCCTGCCAGCCGTTCAAGGCTCTCCTTGCTCAGGGCCAACTCTGTACGGGCATAGGTATGAATGAGCGCGTGGCTTATCTGCCAGCGTTCGTCGAGCTTCTCATCCTGTTTCTTATCGTGCTTATCCAGCAGGCCGTAGTTGACTAGCTCACCCAGGGCCTCTAGGCTGCGCGGCTCAAGGTCATCCGGGTCTTCATCCTCCTTGGACAACACTGCCATGACCGGCCCAAGGCCAATGGACGCAAAGGCAAGAATACCCACCAGCCGCAGCACTTGCACCGCATCAGTGCTCATCTGCGCTACGCTGCGCCGCAGCAGCAAAGCTGCGTTCTCCTGCTGATGCGCCTCCTTTCCCAGCTTCCTGAAAGGCTCCTTGGCCAGCCACTTCAAATACGTTGCTGCGCTCTCTTCCGTGCTGCTCACATAGTTGCCCGCAATGCGCAGAGCAACCGGCCAGCCACCGAGTATCTTGCAGATGCCCACTACGCTGGGATCATCTGCCGCAATACCGCTGTACGCCTGGAAGACCTCTGCTGCGGCCTCATCTTCCAGCGGCTTGATATTCAACCGCACACCCTGCGCATCCTTCCTGCTGCGAGTAGTGATCAGCACACCGCACGAGCTACGCAGCCGCAGCACTGCTGGGAGGTCATCGGCCTGCTCTGCACCATCGAGGATGAGCAAGGCCCTCTTGCCTGAGAGCACCTGCCGCACGGTGCTTTCAAGCCCCGCCTTGGCCTCCACCTGAAAGGCTTCGCAAATGGCTTGCAGGGCAGTCTCCGTCTTGGGATGTCCATAGAAGCTATGGAAGACAATCCCGTCCGGGAAGCGGCTTGGCTCCAGCTTACTCACTGCCTGCGCAGCCAGTGCGCTCTTGCCCATGCCGCCTGGCCCGCAGACCGCAACGACCTTGCCTGGATGCAGTTTATCAAGCAGCCAGTCACACTCCTTGTCGCGGCCAAGGAAGCAGTCATCAAGGGGAGGGTGGTGGCGGGGGATGATGGGTTGCGCAGGCTGGCTGTTGTAGTAGTTGTTCTGCTGCGCGATGGGATTCGTGCCCTGGGCAATGTTCTGCGTGCCGCCGTGGCTGTCAAAGCGGTTGCTCTGCACATCCCCGCTGCCTGAGAAGGTGTTGCCGTTGCCGTCTATATGCTGGTTGACTGTGCTCATGGCAGCACCGTCTCTGCTATCATGCGGATGGCAGCGACCGCCTGCTGGACATCCGCCGGGCTGGTGAAGAAGCCGGGACTGAGCCGCACCGTGCCCAGCGGCAGGGTGCCCAGCGTCCGGTGGGCTAGGGGCGAGCAATGCAGGCCAGTGCGCACCTGAATCCCGTAGTTGTGACTCAACACATCGCCAATATCCTCTGGCTCCCAGCCTTCGAGGGTGAAGGAGAGAATGGCGATGCGCTCCTCACCGGGCGGTGGGCCGTAGAGCGTGACCCCTAGCCTCTCCAGGCCGTGCCAAAGCTGGGCAAAAAGCTCCATCTCCTTCTGCCGAATGCGCAGCAGCCCCTGCTCTTCGATAAAAGCCAGCCCCTCACCTAACGCGAGGATTCCTGGCAGATTGGGCGTACCTGCCTCAAAGGCTTCGGGCCATTCCTGCGGCTGCATTTCTGACAGAGAATTGAAGCCGGTGCCGCCCTCACGCCAAGGCCGGAGTTTCTTAATCCGTTCGCCCAACAACAGCACACCAGTGCCAGGCAAACCATACAAACTCTTATGCCCAGAACAGACCAGCAGGTCTGCCTGGAGCTGCTGCATGTCCAGCGGGACAATGCCCGCGCTCTGGGCGGCATCGACGAGGAGATACGCGCCCTGCTCCCGCACCATCGCGCCAATGGCCTCGACAGGCTGCAAGGTGCCGGTGACGTTAGCGGCATGGGAAATGACGGCCAGCTTGGTGCGCTCTGTCAGACTGCGGCGCAGCGCATCCATATCAAGTCGGCCTTGCTGGTCACAGGGGATGATCTCCAAGCGAATGCGGCGTTCCCGCTCCAGGCCGCGCAGGGGCCGCAGCACCGAGTTGTGCTCCATCGAGGAGATGAGGACGTGATCCTCCTCCTCAAGCAAGCCCTTGAGCGCAAGGTTCAAGGCATCTGTTGCACTGGCGCAGAAGATGACCCGGTTCGGGTTGAGGAGGTTAAAGAAGCGAGCAAGGCGACGGCGAGAATGGTTCACCAAGTCCGCAGCTGCTTGGGCAAAGGCATGATGCCCTCTGCCCGGCGAGCCATAGCTGCTTTCCAACCATTGATGAACAGCAATCTTGACCTGCTCAGGCTTGGGCCAAGAAGTAGAGGCGTTATCCAGGTACGGCATGAATCAAAGTGCGTAAAGCGAAGCGGCCCGCCGTTGCCAGCCCTGCGCCAAGGCGAGCGCATCGAGATGCAGGCTTGTCCAATCAGCCAGCACTAGCTCGTCAGCATCTGCCCTGAGACAGGTTTTGAGAAAGCCCTGGCACTGATGGCAGAGATCAAGGCGGAACACCTCGTCCTCCAGCTCCAGCATGGAGAGCTGGCTGTGCTCCTCGTTGCCGCAGAAGGCGCAGCCGAGCCGCAGCCACGGCCAGCGCATCCCGCAGCAGCCGCAGACCAGCAGCCGTTTCCGCCCGCTGCGGGTGCCTTTGAGCATCGCCATTGCCGGGCCATTGCCACAGAAGGGACAAAGCGGCTTGTCCCAAGCCAGCTCCGGCAGCCGCTGCTCCAAGTCCTCGCGCCAAGGGGCAAGCAGCTTGGTTAATATCTTCCAGATGAAGAAGGTGAGCAGGGATGATTCCTGCACCACCGCAGGAGCGGTTCGCGAACCGCCCCTGCATTCCGTCAACACAGTCTCAATTGCCAGAGCCGCCTCTCCCGGCGACTGCCGCAGCCGCTCGCGGAGCTGGCCGCACTGATCGAGGAATGGTGTCGGCAGAAGGGCGACAGGGAGTGCCTCCAAAACCTGCCGCAGCACCTCGCCCGCTTGGATCAGGAGGGCGGTGTCAAGACCTTGATGCCGGAGAAGAGGCAATTGCGAACCGCCCCTACCCGCAGGCGGGCCAGCCTCCGCTAATGCCTCTTCAAGACACTCATGCAGGCGGGCAAGCTCCTCCAGATGCGGATGCCGCAGCAGCAATTCTTCCAGTTTGACCGGACTCATCACGCCTTCCGCAGATTGACGAGGCAGGCCTTGGTCTCCTGAATCCACGTGTTGGGGTCGCCTGCGTCAATGGTGATCAGGTTGGTGCTGGCTGCTTGGCTGAGGCCCTTGAAGCCCCAGTTGTAAGGCATCCAGACGATGAAGACCTCCTGGCCGTTCACCTGCAAGGTCTGCATCCGCTTAGTCACCATCGCGGGCACAGTCACTTCGCCCCGCGCCGACCAGACCCGCACCTTGTCGCCGCTGCTGACGCTGAGTTTGCCCGCCAGCCGTTCCGGTATCTCCACGTAGGTTTCCGGCACCATCTCGTTCAGCCACGGCACGTTGCGGGTGACGGTGCCTGCACACCAGTGCTCGGCAATGCTGGAGGTGCAGAGGACAAAAGGATAGTCCGCCACCGTGCCAACAGGCTGTTTGGGCTTGATGCGCGGATACTTGACGCAGGGATTCACTGCCACGCTCGGATGCAGGACGTTGGCGGTCGGGCTTTCCATCGGCTCGTAGAACTCCGGCAGCGGGCCGTCTGCTGGCACCGAGGAGCTGTCACGCGGCAGACCTTCAGTATTAGTCGGATCAGGGTCTTTGTAAGGTGCAGTAAGCAACCTGGCCAAACCCTCACCCGTCATGCGGAAAGGCCGCTGGCCACTGGGCTTGTCCGGCCCTTCATCCGGCTTGGGTACATCTGGTGTGTCATGCCCAGCCCATTTGCCTTGGGCCGCATCCCACCAGATCAGGGAGTGCTCTTTGTCCAGGGGCTGTCCCTGCGCATCGCAGGAGGCGCGGTTGTAGAGCACCTTCATGTTGCCGGGCCAGCTCCAGGCAAAGCCGGGATAAAGGCCAAGGCCACTAGGGTCATTCTTGTTGTCCTTACGCTTGGCCAAGTTCTTGCCGCCACCAAACACCCCTGCATAAATCCAGCAGCCGGAGGAGGTAGAGCCGTCAGCTTGCAATCCGGCAATGCCCTTGAGCGGCTCGCCGGTCTTCAGGTCAGTGCCGTTGATCTCCTTCAGCACAGCCTCGGCCATGTTCTCCGGCTCATACTTCCAAACTGCCCGCTGGAAGATTTGGTCTTTCTCCTCTGTTGAGCTGGCATACAGCTCGCGCAGCTTGCGGTAGAGCAGATCGATAATCTCTAGATCACTCTTTGAGTCACCCACCGGTTTGATCCCGGTGTAGCGCCACTGCACAAGCCGCCCAGAGTTGGACAGCGAACCTTCTTTCTCCAAGAAGGAGGCCGCAGGCAGGAACACCACCTCGGTGGCAATATTCTTCGGATTTACCCCCGGCTTTTCCCAGAACGAGGCCGTCTCAGTCATAAAGGGATCAGCCACCACCAGCATGTCCAGCTTGGCGAGCGCGTCTTGCACCAGATTCAGATTCGGGTTCGTCACCAAGGGATTTTGGCCCATGATGTAGAGCATCTTCATCTGGCCTTCCAAGGCGGTCTCGAAAATACGGAAGATAGAGTAGTTCTTCTTCGCGTTCTTCTTGGGCAGCCAAGCGTAGCCGAAATCGTTCTCCGCTGTGGCGTTCTCCCCGAACCAAGCCTTGAGCAGGTTAACCATGAACTTAGCCCGGAAAGTGCCGGTGCTTTTCGTCCAGTCCTTTATCGTTGGCTGATTATGATTCGGACAAGCAAGATAACCGGGCAGGGTGTTGAAGAGCAGAGCCATATCTGTCGCCCCTTGCACGTTCGGCTCGCCGCGCAAGGCGTTGATACCGCCGCCCGGCTTACCCATATTGCCGAGCAGCATTTGCAGCACGCCGAAGGAGCGGATATTCTGCACGCCCACGGTGTGTTGCGTCATGCCCAAGGCATACAGAATAGTGCCTGGCCGGTTGGCGACTAAGGTGTCAGCGATTTGCTTGATAGTTGCCTCTGGAATGCCAGAGATGTCAGAACCAACCTTGAGGGTGTAGCGTTTGAAGAAGTCCTTCAGCTTGGCAAAAACGCAGCGTGGGTCGTCAAGGCTCTCCGCTCGCAGCGGCTTATTGGTCGCCGGGTCGAGCTGATAGCTCCAGGAAGCGTTGTCGTATTTAAAATCAGTGCCGTTGTAACCGGAGAAGAGGCCTTCGCTGAAGCTGAAGTCATCGCGCAGGAGCAAAAGGGCATTGGTGTTCAGCTTGACGTATTCTTCGTCATACAGCTTGTTCTCCAAGATGTAGCTGATCATCGCGTTGAGGAAGGCGATGTCCGTGCCGGGCCGGATGCAGGCGTAGATATCGGCCATCTTGGAGGTGCGGGTGAAGCGCGGATCAACATGGATGACGATGGCCCCTTTCTCTTTGGCCCGCATGATCCAGCGCATGGACATGGTGTGGTTTTCGGCGCAGTTGCTGCCCTCGATCAGGAAGACCTTGGCGTTCTTCAGATCAAGCCAGTGATTGGTCATTGCGCCACGCCCGAAAGAGCCGCCCAAACTGGCGACCGTGGGGCTGTGTCAGAGGCGGGCCTGATGTTCGACAAAGACCGCACCTATCAGGCGGGTCATCTTGGACATCAGATAGCATTCTTCGTTGTTGTTCTGCGCTCCGCCGAGAAAAGAAATCGCGTCAGTACGGCTAACCGGGAATTCTGTCTCGCCGTCCTTCTCGGTAGCGATCCAATGCTTGTCTCGTGTCTCCTTCATCTTGGCTGCAACCTTGCTGATCGCCTCGTCCCAAGAGATTTTCTGCCATTTGTCAGAACCAGGAGCGCGGTAAAGGGGGGTCTGGATGCGTTCAGGGGAATTGGGCATGGCGGCCATCGCCGAACCCTTGCTGCACAAGGCTCCCTCGTTGATGATGTGATCGGGATCACCTTCAAGATTGATCAGTTTGCCGTCGCGCACATGACAAAGCATTCCGCAGCCGCAGGAACAGAAGGTACAGATGGAGGTAAACTCCTTGGCGTTCTTGATTCGCGACTCCTTTAGAGCTGCTGCTGCCCTGACTTTCTTCACGTCAAAGCCGAGATCGCTTAAAGCCAGACCTGCGCCGAGACCTCCGGCTGTCTTGAGCAGGGAACGGCGGGTCAGTTTCATGCCATGCGCCTCCTGTGAGCGTTTCATTTGCGTGGAACCTGCTGTTTGAAAAATATTTTTCTGTCTTGTGGCATACCACAGCCACAACGTGCTCTTGTTCGTGAACCACAATGTGGTTATTTGCAAGCGAACTAATATATATTTGCCTCGCCTTCTGTGTCAACCGGAAAACGATTCTTTTTGATAGAAGCGATCATTTTTGTTTATGCTCTTTTCTCCCGCCGATTCTGAGTAGCTTCCCCTACAAACGCAGCGGGTTGACGAAGAGCAAAGCAATCCTCAACAAAGGGATATTCATTGTAAAAATCTACGCTACGAGACCACTTTTCTTTAGCTGAACCTTTGCGTTATTTGCCATAAAACGCGGTTGAACTGGCCTGATTTACACTTGCATCGCCTCAATTCACACTTAAATTACTTTGATTCATGCTTACATTGGCTTGATTTAAGCGTGAATTACTCTGGTTTAAGCGTAAATCATGGCAATTTAAATTTAAATCATCCCAATTCACGCTTACATTGGCCTGATTTAAGCGTGAATCACGCTGGTTCAAGCGTGATTCATGGCAATTTAAATTTAAATCATCCCGATTCAAGAGTGAATCAGAGTAATTCAAGCGTGAATTAGATCAATTTAAGTGTGAATCGGGCCGATTTAAGCGTGAATTGCCTTGATTTAAGAGTAAAACAGGCCAGGTTAAACGGCAATTTCTGCATTGAAACGGGAAAGGAAAACAGATCAATACACTGAAACTACTAAGTATGTTGCGGGCAGATGATATCTCGTTCCAGTTGAGCTGATGCACGTTTTCTAACCGTTCCGTCTTCGGTTACGTATTCTTCCTGCCGCATTTACACAACCTTTACAATTTATCCTGCCGCCAACAAATTCTCTTTACATTCATCGCGTACATTTCAGACATAAAGAAAGGGAGCAACTCCCATTGATCAGCAACCATCTTTCAAGGAGAAAGAGTATGAACGCAATAATCAACAAGAGAATCGGCACAGTCCTCATGGCAGCCTTGCTTTCGGCAGCACTTATTCCCGCAGCAGCAGAGGCTTGTCGTGGCGGCAGAGGCGGACGTGGTGGCGGCCAGGGAATGGGCATGGATTGCGGTATGAGGGGCGGACGAGGTGGTGCTGCTTTTGGCATTTGGCAGAATCCGCAAGCCGTACAGGATTTAGGCATCAGCGCAGAGCAGGTCAAGAAGCTGAAGGAAGCAGAATTCGCTGCCCGTGAGAAGCAGTTACCCCTCAATGCGGAACTGGATAGCTTGCGGCTGAAGATGGATCAGGCTTTTGCCACCGAGCCAGTAGATGAAAAGGCAGTGCTTGAGCTGACCGAGAAGATTTCCGCAGTAAAAGGAAAAATGGCTGTACAAATGACCGAAGAGCGACTGGCAATGAAGAAAATCCTCACCCCGGAGCAAGTAGCAAAAATGGATATGCGACGTGGCGCAGGCATGGGCGGAGGTAAACCTTGTGGCATGAACGGTCAAGGTATGGGTCAGGGTAATGGTGGCAAACCGTGTCCGATGGGCGGCCAAGGCGGCAATAAGCCCTGCAATGGAAACGGCCCGGGCAAGCAGTAAAATTAGCAACAAAAGTCTGGACTTGCCGCTTATTGTCCGGTATGTTGTCCTGTCAAAGGAACCATGCCGGACAAGGAACGCTGCTGCCAGATGTAGCAAGCCTCCTTGTCAGTGCAATTGTGATCATCAACAAGCACCTGACTGCCAGGAGGAGGCTGTCATGAAATTTTCTGTGAAATCGAAATGGTTCTGTTTTCTGCTGCTGATCAATGTGATTTTTGGAGTGGTGCTATCAAGGGTGCTGTTCCAATACAGGCAATTCATTGCTTCAGCAGAACAGATTGAAAAAGAACGGGTTGTTTCTTTAACCAAAAAAGCGGTCAGCGATTTGGGGGAAATTGTTCAGCGGGTGGAGAAGCAGGCGCAAAAAATGGCTGATACCTTTTCAACTCACCAGAATCTTCCTCCTGATGCCATTGAAAAACAGCTCTCCGATGAGCTGGACAGTAATACGGACTTGTTAGGCAGCAGTGTTCTTTACGGCCCTTATGCCTATAGAAAAGATAAATATCTTTTTGGGCCGTATCTCCATATAAAAGATGGTCAACGAAAACTCGTTGATGTTGGAGAAGTGTATGATTACACAAAACATACCGATCTATCAAATTTCTTTTATCATCCGTTCAATGAGAACAGGGCCATGTGGATGGATCCTTTCTGGGGAAAAGCAAGTGATGCGTTGATCCTGACATACAGTGTTCCATTTTACAGCGATACAAATAAAAAATCACCTATAGGAGTTGTCGCGCTGTCAATTTCTCTTGATAGAATCTATGAAATTGTAGGCTCTCTTGACGTTGGCATAAATGGATTCTCTGCCTTGACGACCAAGGATGGTAATTACATATATTACCCTGATCATGAATATGTTACGAGTATGCGCAACTTGGCTCGTGTCGCTGAAGAACAACATGACAGAGACAGGATGCTTATTGCGCAGCAGGCAAAGGAACTAAAAAGAGGCATGATTGATAACCACATCAGTGTCTCCACGCACAAGCCTTCTTGGCTGGTTTGGGAACCAGTTCCTTCCTCTGGCTGGTCGCTGCAAGTGACTTTTTTAAAGGAGAATATGTTTGCAGATGAAAACATGGTGAAACAAAAACAGATAAACCTTCTTGTCAGCACTATTCTTTTTCTTGTGGCCTTATGCGCCTTGCTTCTTCAGGCAGTGCCAGCAGATGCGCATAAAAAACAATGGATTTTTTCTGCCGTTTCCTCGTTGCTCCTTCTGTCTGGTATCGGTTTTATTTGGGGTAGTTACCTTGCTCATTATAAATTAGTCCGCAAAGATGTCAAGGAAGTCCTTTCGTATAAAGCAGTTGAAGAAGCAAAGAAAGAATATGAAAATATTTGCCAAAACCATAACCTTCAACGTCCTCGTTTTTTGCCAACCGGAATTTATGTCGAGACAATTAAATTCATCAACCCAAACGAGATTGAACTGACAGGGTATGTGTGGCAGAAATACGAAAAAGGAAAGCATGATGATCTGTCACGAGGAATAGCATTTGTCAGAGCATCTCAATCAAAAATCACAGAAGTTCTTAAACAGCAGCAAGGTGACCATGAATTTGTTCGTTGGTCATTTTCAGTATCAATCAGGCAGAATATTGACTATTCAAAATACCCAATAGACCACGGAAGCTTTTTTTTAAAAATAGTTCACAAAGATCTGAATCATAATGTAGTCCTTGTCCCTGATTTTGAGTCATACACGAGGATAGTGCCGATACTAAAACCTGGCATTGACAGTAGAGCGTTTATCCCAGGGTGGATTATTACGAGCAGTAGATTTGTATTGCAAGAAAAGGTTAACAGCTCAAATTTTGGCATAAAAGACACTATATCGAAACAGAATTTTCCTATGCTTGCCTTTTCGGTTTCAACGAAGAGAGTATTTACAAATGCATTCATATCAAATTTAGTTCCGTTGATTGTTGTTTATGTTATGCTTTTTGCTTTTATTTCTATAGAAGCTGATGCAAAAAGCTTGATAAGTATGTGCAGTGGCATGTTTTTTGCCATTGTTCTTGCGCATGTCAATACAAGAAATAATTTCGCTGTTTACGAGATATTCTACTTGGAATATTTCTACATAATAACATATTTCATTCTGACCTTTCTTGTTGTTGCATCAATTATATTTCATCGGAATGACCAGCTGCATAAAGACAAGCTGATAAATATCGGCAGGCTGCTGTATTGGCCCGTTGTCAGTAGCTCTTTTTTCGTTATTACGGCAATTATATTCTATAAATAGGTATTTTTTCCTCTTCAATCCACAACCAAGGAGAATCGAAATGAGCATCAAACGTGAATGGACCACCCCAATCACCGCAGGCGCGTTCCTGCTTCTCGCCGTCACCGGCGTGTTTATGTTTTTTCATGCCGCGCCACGCCTTGCCAAAGAGGCACATGAATGGTTGAGCTGGGGATTTCTGGCAGTTGTAGCCGTTCATGTGGCAGTAAATTTTTCCGCCTTCAAAAAGTATATCGTCCAGCGCAAGGGCTTAGTTTTGCTGGGCGCGTTTGTCCTCATTCTGCTGGTCTGTTTCTCGCCTTTGAGCGGCAGCGGCGAGCCTCCTTTTGCGGTGCCGATTCGGGCCTTGGCTAAGGCTCCGCTGACCGTCGTGGCCCAAGTCGCGAAAAGCAATCCTGACCAGTTGATTGAACAGCTCAAGAAGGAAGGGCTTGCCGTGCAGTCAGCCCAGCAAAGTCTGAGCGAGCTGGTCGGTGATGATTGGCACAAGCAGATGCGCTTTCTGAAGATGTTGTTGGACAAATAAAACCCGCCGCCGTCCAAAACTTGACCTGAGCCATGCACTATGAAAACACCTCCGAAGCAGCAGGCGGAAATTAACCCGGCCCTGCTGCTGGAACCGCCCCACAGAAGAAGCAGGTTGCGCTGCTTGTTCTGGCTGCTTCTGCTTGGCGGCCTTTCTGCTGCTGGTTATTTCTATCTTGAACAGCAGAAAGAAAGCCGCCAGTCTGCTGCCGCTCAGGTCGAGTACAAAACCGAGGAAGTCCGCAGTGGCGATCTGACCATCAATGTCACGGCCACTGGTACCTTGCAGCCGACCAATCAGGTGGAAGTAGGCAGCGAGTTATCTGGCAACATTGAGGAGGTGTTGGCCGATTTCAACGATCAGGTCAAAGCCGGGCAGGTGCTGGCTCGACTGGATGTCTCTAAGCTCCAGGCTCAGGTCAAACAGACCGAGGCTTCTTTGCAGGCAGCTAAGGCCAAGGTGCTGACTGCGGCAGCTACCATCCAGGAAACGGCCAGCAAGCTCCGGCAGTTGGAAAAAATTCGGGAATTAAGTGGCGGCAAAACACCTTCCCAGTTTGACATTGACGCAGCAGAGGCCGGCGCAGCACGGGCCAGGGCAGAAAAAGCCAGTGCCGAGGCTGGCGTGGCTGAAGTGCAAGCCAAGTTAGACATGACCCGCACTGATCTGGGCAAAGCAGAGATTATTTCCCCGGTTAATGGTATCGTCTTGAGTCGAACTGCGGAAAAAGGGCAAACTGTGGCTGCTTCTTTTTCTGCGCCGGTGTTGTTTAAGCTGGCTGAAGACCTGACCAAGATGGAGCTGCACGTCGATGTGGACGAGGCGGATATCGGCCAGGTGCGGGAAGGGCAGGACGCGAAGTTCACAGTAGATGCTTATCCTGATCGCAAATTTTCTGCCGTGATCCGGCAAGTACGTTTTGCCTCCACAGTCACGAATGGAGTTGTCACCTACAAAACCGTGCTGATGGTTGATAATGCTGATTTGGTGCTCCGGCCTGGTATGACGGCCACCGCCGAGATTGTTGTCCAAAAAGCGGAAAACGCTCTGCTCGTCCCGGTTGCAGCCCTGCGTTTTACGCCGCAGGCTTCGGAGAAGCGGGCAAAGAAAAAGTCACTGCTCGACTCGCTCATGCCCCGGCGCTTGCCTAGAGAAAGACGGATGCCGCCAGCAGCAGTGGACAGCAAAGCCCCGCAGCAAATTTGGAAGCTGGGCAAAAACGGGCAACCCCAGCAGGTGCCGGTCAAAATCGGCCTCAATGATGGCAACAATGTCCAAATTTTAGAAGGGGAGATCAAACCTGGCGAACAGGTCATAACCGGCATTGCCAGCCCCAGGCCGCAGAAATAGAACTCCTGCGCACACCAGTACGGCTCGGTTGCGCAGGAATTTGGCTCGGTAAGAAAGGAGTTGTACTCGGCAAGAGAGAAGTTCGGCTTGGCCAAACTGCTTTCCTATTAAGCCGCAAAGGAGTTTGGCCGACTAAGACTCCTTTCCAAGTCGGCAAGATTCCTCTCTGGTTAAGCCAAACTCCTTTGCGGGTAGACAAAACTCCTTGCTTGCCGAGTACAACTCCTTTTCAAGTCGGCAGAACTCCTCTCCTGCCGAGTATAACTCCTTTGCCAGCGAGCAAGAAAGGAGTCGTTTCTCAGCGTTCTGGAGAAAAACAGGAGAAAAAAGCTCGCTCTCCGCTTTAATCTGATGCGGTAACATGGAACTCAACTCTTCTTGTCTGCCAGAGGTCTCATGACTGACATCACAGAAAAGGCTGCGCCGCCGTTGATTGCACTGCGCGGCATCACTAAGTCTTACGGCAGCGGTCAAGCCCTGACCTACGCCTTACACGGGGTTGACTTAGACATTGCCAAGGGAGATTTCGTCTCAATCATGGGGCCAAGCGGGTCTGGCAAATCTACCTGCATGAACATTCTCGGCTGCTTGGACACACCATCCTCTGGCCAGTACCTGTTTGGCGGGCTGGAAGTCAGCCGGATGAGTCGCAAGCAGCTTGCCTCGCTCCGCCGCTATTATCTTGGGTTTGTCTTTCAGGGATTCAATCTTCTCAACCGCACTTCAGCCATCGAAAACGTCGAGTTGCCGCTGATGTATCGAGGCACGCCTGCCCGCAAACGGCGTGAACTGGCCAGGCAAGCCCTGCGGATCGTTGGCTTGGAAGGCCGAGAATCACACACACCGGGCGAGCTGTCCGGCGGCCAGCAGCAGCGGGTGGCCATTGCCCGCGCCATCGTCACCAGCCCAGCAGTGCTGTTTGCCGACGAACCTACTGGCAATCTCGACACCTCTCGCAGCCATGAGATCATGGAACTGCTCGTTGGGTTGAATCAAGAAAAGGGAATCACCATCGTCATGGTCACGCACGAGCCAGACATGGCCGCTTATACCAAGCGGATCATCCGCTTTGTGGATGGGCAGGTGGCCGCATAACAGGAGATGCAATGGAAGCAATCCGCAAGATTCAGACCGTAAAAGATGGACAAGTTCAGCTGCGGCTTCCCAAACAGTTCTGGGGACAGCAGGTTGAAATTATCGTGTTTGCCGTGCCACAGCAGGAGTGTCGCCCAAGTTCTGAAAGAAGTCTCCAAGGCTGTCTGCGTCAATATGCAAATCCCGCTCTAATCGCCCTTGAGCAGGATGCTTGGCAGGAGGCGGTAAAGAAAAAACATGATCCTCGTTGACGCAAATATCGTCCTGCGCTATTTGCTGGACGATCATCATGAATTGTCGCCAAAAGCAGCGGCGATCATTGAAAAACGGGACGCAGTTCTGCCAATGGAGGTGGCCTGTGAAGTTGTCTATGTTCTCGAAAAAGTCTACAAGGTGGATAGACAGCAGATTCAGCGGCATCTCAGTGAACTCATAAGCAGGCATCTGGTTATTGTCGAGAAGGCTGATGTCCTACTGAAAGCCCTTGAATGCTATGGCTCGACAACTTTTGACTTTGTTGATACCCTACTGTGGGCATACCATGTTGTTGAACAACAGGAAGTGCTGACTTTTGATGCGAAACTTCGCAAACACATCGAAAGATATGACTGCCTGTAGCAGAATGATCTTCAAGGAGGACTGAAAAACATGTTCTTCAACACCATCCTGCTCGCCTTGCGGGACATCCGGCGCAACGTAATGCGCTCGGTGCTGACTATTCTCGGCATCATCATCGGTGTGGGCGCGGTGATCACTTTGGTCACTATCGGCAACGGCACCACTGCTCAGGTTACAGGCCAGATTGCCAGCATGGGTACCAATGTCCTGATGATTTCACCTGGCCAGCATCGCGGGCCAGGGCAGGATTCCTCTGCGCCTAACTTTACCCTGCAAGATGTGCAGGTGATCCGCAAGGAGATTGGTTTTCTGAAGGCGGTGGCTCCGGTGGTCTCAGCCAATGCTACAGCAGTGGCAGGCAACAAGAACTGGTCCACCAGCATTACAGGCAGCAGCAATGATTTCTTCACAGTCCGTAATTGGATCATTGAGAACGGTAGAACTTTCGAGTCGGCAGAACTACTGACTGGTAGGGCCATCTGTGTGGTTGGTCAGACGGTAAGAAAAAATCTCTTTGCTGAGGAAGACCCTGTGGGCAAGAATATCCGGCTCAATAAGGTTTCCTGTCAGGTGATTGGCCTACTTCAGGAGAAAGGCCAATCCAGCATGGGGCGAGACCAGGATGATATTATCATCATGCCCCTCCTGACAGTTCAGCGTCGCTTCTCAGGCAACCGGGATGTCTCTGGTATTCAGCTTTCCGTGGAAGAAAGCGGTTCAACCGAGCAGACCACAGCAGAGGTAACGGCTCTGCTCCGTAAACGGAGGCACCTGGCAGAAAGCGAGGAGGATAACTTCAATGTACGAGACACTAAGGAACTCGCTGCCATGCTTACTGGCACCACGAAAACCATGACAGCCCTGCTCAGTTCAGTAGCAGCAGTGAGTCTCTTGGTGGGTGGGATTGGCATCATGAACATCATGCTGGTCTCGGTCACAGAACGCACCCGCGAGATCGGCATCCGCCTGGCTATTGGGGCCTTTGAACACGAGGTAATGCTTCAGTTCCTAACTGAATCAGTGGTGCTCTCCTCCCTAGGTGGCATCATCGGTATCATCATTGCCTTAGCCTCCTCGTATGGGATAACCCAAATGCTCGAGGTTCCCTATCTGCCTGACTTCAACATCATCCTCATCGCCTTCCTTTTCTCTGCCGCAGTGGGAGTCATCTTCGGCTATTTCCCCGCCTTAAAAGCTGCCCGTCTTGATCCCATAGATGCCTTACGGCATGAGTAGTCGCTTCTGCCTTACCACCTCTCGCCTATCTCCCTTTTTCTTTGCCATGGAGGCTGCTTCTCAGCCTCCATACTGCCTGCCTTTTTGCCTGCTGAGACCAAGCACAAGCCCTGCCGCAGTCAGCTATTCGCAGAAGTAAACTAGGCGAGAAATCGGTACAGACGATGCTTGCGGAATTGCATCTTACTATATACCTCATTGAGAGGCACTTCACACTGAATCGAGCTGAGAACAAGCCGGTCTTCTGGGTGCTGATAGGCAGTATAGACCCAGATGCCATCCAGCTGTCTTGAGAACCTTTCCACCTTACAGTTGTACTGGGAGATTAAGACATATTCCTTAAAAGAAGCAATGCGCTGGTAATGGGAGAACTTATCAACCCGGTCGTAGGCTTCCGTGGCATCAGAAAGGATCTCAGCAATGAGGACAGGATTCAACAATACATCTTTATTGCCATCTTCATACTCCTCTTGACCATAGACAGCAACGAGGTCAGGATAGGTATAGGTCCTGAATGCCCGGATCTTCACCTTCATAGTACTAGCAAAGACCCGACATGGCCTATTGATCAGCTGATTGCTCAATACCCTAACCATATTTGCTGCAATCTGGTTATGCTCCCGACTAGTATTTGCCAAGGCCAAGATCTCACCATCAAGGTATTCTCGTTTGAGAATAGAGGCGCGCTCCGCAGTGAGGTACTCTTCCGGGGAAAGCCGGTACTGCTGTTCAGATGCCTGCATAATAACCTCCTGTCTTAGCCAAGGCTTAATAATAAGGGCGATCACAGGGGTTACCCCTACGATGCGGTGGTGTTGATTCGTGACAGATAACCGTATGGGCAAGCTCCTGTGCCTGCCCTTGATTCGGGATAGATAGTGCTATTGTTACAGGGCAACCACAGGGGGTTGCCCCTACGGTTGCATTATGGTTGCTAGGCAACATGCATGCATGTTGGTCGGCAAGTATCACCATAGTTGACTGGCAACATGCATGATAGTTGCCTCCCAACTATGGTGCATCTTTCACCCCAATCCTACCTGCCACTCAGCCAGTAACTGCAAGGCAAGTGCTGCCCGATATTCACCCCTATTCCTCTTCCGCAACCGCTGGGTCAGGGATGGAAAAAGCCCGAAGTTGACGTTCGAAGGCTGGAAATGTTGGGGATCAGATTCAGTAAGATGGCGGATCAATGCACCCAGGGCAGTGCCTACTGGGGGTACTGCCATTTCTTTTCCAGACAGCCAGCGTGCGGCATTGATTCCTGCGAGCAAACCCATAGCCGCTGATTCCACATACCCTTCTACACCTGAAAGTTGTCCAGCCAGGAATAAACCAGGCTGTTTCTTCATCTGCAAGGACGCATCCAGCAAGGCAGGTGCGCAGATAAAAGTATTGCGATGTATAGAACCAAGACGGACAAACTCTGCCTGTTCCAGGCCAGGAATTGTCCTGAAGACTCGCTTCTGTTCTGCATAGGTCAACTTGGTCTGAAAGCCCACTAAATTATAGGCTGTGCCCTCGCAATTCTCTGCCCGCAATTGCACCACTGCATACGGCTCCTTGCCGGTTTGTGGGTGAGCAAGTCCCACGGGTTTCATCGGGCCAAAACGGAGGGTGTCTCTACCTCGCTCGCACATAACTTCAATGGGAAGACAACCTTCAAAGTACTTGGGATCTTCAAAGGACTTGAGCGGCACAGTCTCTGCTGAGGACAGGAGATCTATAAATCTCGCGTACTGATCAGCATCAAGCGGGCAATTCAGGTAATCCCCTGGTGTGGCCTCATCCCATCGCGACTTACGATAGATGATTGCATTATCCAAGGAATCTGCCGACACTATGGGTGCAATGGCATCATAAAAGGCAAGATGTGCTGTGCCAGTAAGCTGGAGCAAGCTGGTCGTCATGCCTGGTGAGGTCAGCGGCCCTGTGGCGAGGATGACTGGTGCAGTGCTTGTGGGCAGCTCCGTAACTTCCTCGCGAATTACCGTAATCCGTGGGTGCTTTTCGATGACCTGCGTGAGCGCAGTTGCAAAGCAAAGACGATCCACAGCTAGAGCCGACCCTGCTGGTACTGCGGTGGCTTGTGCCACGCGCATGACCAGGGAGTTCAACCGTCGCATCTCCTCTTTCAGCAAGCCAACTGCTGAGTCACCTGCATTGGATCTGAAGGAGTTTGAGCAGACAAGTTCGCCTAATAATTCAGACTCATGAGCAGGGCTATAGCGATGTGGTTTCATCTCATACAGCTCTACTGTTGCTCCCTGTTCTGCTGCCTGCCAAGCTGCTTCACAGCCTGCTAATCCACCGCCAATAATCTGAATTGCTTGGGTCATAGAATCACTGCTGCTTAGGCCTTACTTACACTCAAGAAGCCAGGAAAGGATTACGGATGTGGAGCTGATCGTCAATCAATTGTTCATGCTCAAGTTGCTCGCTTAAGAAGACCGTGCAACCTGAGAGCAGGGCAGTTGCCACGGCAATACTATTGTAATAAGAGTAATGGTAGCTTTCCGCAATACTAGTTGCTTTATGGATCATAGGTACAGTAATAAGCTCAACCGTAAAAGCCTGCTCAATCTCGGTCAAAACCTGTTCAATCATATACCATTGTAACTGCATATTACGCGCCAGAGTATTGGCCAATTCACTGAGCGTCTGGGTACTAATCGTGGGCTTAACTTTACACTCTTGGACTACCTTAATACTAGTGGCTTGCTTCTTCGGTTTGTCCGCAGCATAGAGATAAAGCAGGATAGTGGTATCAAAGAAAACTTTACCGTCCATTGGCCTCATCGCGATTAAAGGTGAACTCCTTACTTGCCACACTGATGGCCCGAAAGTCCGTATTTATGACCGCCTCTTTCTTCAGTGTTTTGACCCACACTGTTACCTGGACATCTTCCGTAAACAATTGCTGATATTGCTGTGGAATATTGATCATACCATTGTGGGCAATGGTCTCAAAGGTGATGGCATGCATACATGCTCCTTGGCGTTCTTGTTGCCTGCAACCATGTAGATAAAGAGCTATCCTAAGCAGGTCTGCGCTGCTTGTCAAGAAAATGATGCAATGGGTGGTATTTGGTAGAGATAGAGAGTTGTAGGGGCAGGCCCCTGTGCCTGCCCTTATTCCAGAATAGACGGTGGTATTATTGCGGAGAATACGGTGGCATTGCCACAGGGCAACCACAGGGGGTTGCCCCTACAGTTGCATCATGGTTGAGAGGCAACATGCATGCATGTTGGTCGGCAACTATTACGCATGTTGGGTAGCAACTATCCTGCATGTTGGCTGCTAACCTGAGCCGATAACTGAAAAGGTTCATTGCCCTTGTTCAGCTCTGAACTGTAGGTTATATTAGATATCAAACTGTTAACCTTAACCACGGATTGATCGTATGCTTAAGATGCTCTTCTCCAGCCTGCTGCTGGCCAGCCTTGCGCTATTATCCCTGTCTGAGAGCTATGCTGCTCACGGCGTATCTATTGATGGAAAGCTGAAGTATCCTGCTGGGTTTAGCCAGTTTGACTACACCGCACCTCATGCCAAGAAAGGCGGCACCTTGACGCTGCATGATCTAGGCAGTTTTGACAAAATGAACCCCTATACCCTGAAGGGAACACCGCCCTTTGGCCTAGATCAATTCATCTTTGAGCCGCTTGCGGTTAGCAGCCTTGATGAGCCATTTGCTGCCTACGGTTTGCTGGCCAAAGATATTGCATTAGCAGAGGATAAGAAATCTATTACCTTCACCCTGAATGAGCAGGCAAAGTTCTCCGATGGTACAGCAGTTACTGCCGAGGATGTGAAGTACTCTTTGGATACACTTAAGAGCGATAAGGCGGCCCCGTTCTATCAGATTTATCTCCAGGATATTAGTGGGGCAGAGATCTTAGGGCCATTGAAGGTGCGCTTCAACTTTGCTAAGGTGAATCGCGAGCTGCACATGCTGGCAGCGCAGTTGCCTGTGCTGAACAAGAAGTTCTACGAGCAGCATGGTTTTGGGGAGGACAGCAAGGGAAATCCTCTGTTGCCACCAGTGGGTTCAGGGCCTTACATCATTAAGGAAGTCAATCCAGGTAAAACCATTACCTATGCCCGAAATCCACACTACTGGGCGACCGAGCACCCAACTCGCAAGGGGATGTTTAACTTCGATACCGTCACCATTAAATACTTCAAGGATCAGGTCGTCAGTGTTGAAGCATTCAAGGCAGGTGAGTTTGACTTTATGTGGGTAAATATGGCCAAGCAGTGGCAGCGAGACCTTAGTGGTCGTCACTTTGACAGCGGCAAGTTGCTGAAGAAAGAGTTCCCTCATCACAACAACGCTGGCCTCCAAGGTTTCCTCTTTAATACAAGGAAGTCCCTGTTTAACAACCGTCAGGTGCGGCAGGCAATTGGCTTGGCTTTTGACTTTGAATGGGCCAACAAGGCGCTCTTCTTTGAGCAATACACCCGCAACAATTCCTACTTCAGTAATTCCCTGCTGGCAGCAACGGATTTGCCTGGTGAAGCCGAGCTGAAGTTGCTCAAACCATTACAGGAGAAATACCCTAACGACATGCCTGCTGAGGTGTTTACTACACCGTTGGCACCGCCCTCAACCCTCCCACCGAACAGTCTGAGGAGCAATCTTAAGCAGGCTAAACAACTACTGAGTGAACAGGGTTGGGAGGTCAAGGATGGGGTACTGACTGCCAAGGACGGCAGCAAGTTTGTATTTGAGATTATGCTCGCTGAACCCACCTTTGAAAGGGTGATGGCTCCCTTTGTCAAGAATTTGGCGATGCTTGGCATTAAGGCTACCTACCGTACCAGCGATCCAGCGTTATACGAGAAGCGAATCAAGAGCTTTGACTTCGACATGATTGTCCATAGCTTTGGTCAGTCGCAGTCACCAGGCAATGAGCAGCGCGATAACTGGGCCTCGTCCTCAGCTACGCACCAAGGCTCGGGCAATTTGGCCGGAGTGCAGTCGCCAGTGGTTGATAGCCTGGTAGATTCGTTGATCTACGCCCAGAGTCAGGACGAGCTGACTGCGGCCTGCAAAGCCTTAGACCGGGTGCTGTGGTATGGCTATTATGTGGTGCCCAATTGGTATCTGGCCTATCATCGGGTGGCCTTTGTCAGCACCTTGAAGAGGCCGGAGCAGCTGCCGCTCTACTACAATCCTCATAATCTGCTCTGGACATGGTGGCTTGAGTAAGTGGCCATGCTCATCGCCAAGGAAGAGAAGACCTTATTCCTGCCTGATCTGGCCGCCACAGCCGAGCTGGGCCGTCAGTTGGGCAGGATAGCGCAGCATGGCGATGTGCTCCTGCTGCATGGCGGGCTGGGTGTTGGCAAGACCACACTGACCCAGGCCATTGCTGCGGGACTAGGAGTGCCGTCAAATCAGTATGTCAGCAGTCCGTCCTTTGCTCTCCTCCACGAATACCAGGGCCGCTTGCCGCTTTTTCATCTTGATTGCTATCGGTTAGCTGGTGAGGAGGATGTGGAAGGGGCTGGGCTGCTGGAATATATCGGCAGAACCGGTTTGACCGTGGTTGAATGGCCAGAACGGCTGGACAGTCTCCAGCCTGCGGAGCGGCTAGATGTTTTCCTCGAAGCAGTCAGCGAAAGCGGGCGGCGGTGCAGGCTGGAGGCCCAGGGTTGGGGCAAGGAGCGGCTTGCGCAACTGCATTGCCGCTGACTCTTGTTGAAGGTGCCGTAAATCTTTGCCAAATCTTACCCTGGAAAAGAGCTGGTAGAGGTATTTGGCAACGTCGCCTACTCGCTAGGAAAGGAGTTTTGCCGACTTGCAGAGGAGTTTGGCTTGGCCGCAAAGGAGTTTTTCCGACTTACAAAGGAGTTGTACTCGGCAATAAAGGAGTCTGGCCGAGTAAGCAAGGAGTTTGGCCAGGCCGCAGAGGAGTTCTGCCGACTCAGAAAGGAGTTTTAGTCGGCAAAACTCCTTTGTGGCTAACCAGGAAAGGAGCCTTTTCCCCGCGCAAAGTTATCCACTGATTGAGCCAGGCAAGCAAAGCCGCTGGCCTTGTTACCGCACCAGATTGCCAATCCTTCCCCAGCGCACTGAGGTGAAGCGATCCACCGAAAGCAGTTTTTCGTTCAAGTCCCACGACCAATAAAGAATGAAGGCCTTGCCGCGCACCGCCTTCAAATCGACAAAACCCCAGAAGCGACTGTCAAAAGAGTTGTCCCGATTGTCGCCCATGACAAAGAGCTTGCCTGCTGGCACCGCTATAGGGCCGAGATTGTCGCGCGGCCCGTCTGAAGCAGGAATGATTTGGTTATCTTTGAACTGGCCATGCTCATCAGCCAGCGGTTGGCCGTTGATAAACACCTTCTTGTCTTTGATTTCCACAGTCTCGCCGCCCACGGCAATCACGCGTTTGATGTAATCCAGCGAGGGATCCTGCGGATATTTGAAGACCACGATATCGCCGCGCTTTGGCTCTTTGATTGGGACTAATACCTCGCCAGAAAAGGGATTCCGAATGCCGTAAATGAACTTGCTTACCAACACATGGTCGCCAATCTGGAGGGTTTCCAGCATGGAACCAGAGGGAATTTTGAAGGCCTGGACGAGGAAGGTGCGGATGAACAAGGCAAGCAGCACCGCGATGATAATCGCCTCGACATATTCGCGGGCAACCGACTTGCTCTGCTGGGTGGGCTGGCTGTTGCTCATTGGGTATTCTTCAACCTGATTCAGGGCTTCGGGCTGCGGATTTTGCATGAACATGCCTCGCATGATAAATGAAAAAAAGTGATCTGCTTGTACCTCTCGAAACACGGCGTTGCCTTGCTGTTCGAGCAGAATCAGAAGAAATATCCGAAAAAGTAATAAAGTTCAAGCGGCATCTGCGTCGGCCACGATTTTCTGCTGGGCTGTATTTTGCATAACCCAGGTCGCTTGCCTCTCTGCTATAATAGCCGAATATGTGGCCGACTGCGCCAGGTTTTATCAAAAAAGGGGGAGAAAATGCTGCACTATGAGATGCCTTCATCGCTGGAGGCAGAGAACTGCCGCTTTGAAGCGGACTTGGCTGAGTTCCGAGCTGGCAAGCTGCACGACACCGCCTTCACCGCCAAACGGGTAAAAATGGGGGTCTATTTGGAACGAAATTATACTACCTACATGCTCCGCATTCGCTGCGCCGGTGGCATCCTTACGCCATCGCAATTGGAGGCAGCTGGGGAGTTAGCGCGGAAATACGGCGACAGCCGCGTGCATGTCACCACCAGAGCGGAAATCCAACTCCACTGTCTCAAGGAGGAAAATGTCGCCACAGTCCTGCGCCAGCTCCAAGAAGCTGGATTGTCCTGCTTAGGCGGCGGTGGCAACACCATTCGCAACATCGTTGCCAACCCAGATTCCGGCATCAGCCTGCAAGAAATCTTCGATGTCGAACCTTGCGCGATTGCTCTGACCAGCCGAATGGTTGCGGAGCCAGATAGCTGGGAGATGCCCCGGAAAATCAAGACCGCGTTCACCTCGCGTAACGATGATGCCGCCTTTGCGCTGGTGCAGGACATTGGTTTTATCGCCTGTCTGGATGAACAAGGCCAGCGCGGCTACCAGCTGTATGTTGGCGGCGGCCTCGGAGCCAGGCCTAAGGTTGGCATTCTCCTGCAAGACTTCCTGCCCGAGGAAAAAGTGTATCATGCGGTCAGGGCGATCAAGAATCTCTTTCATAGCCACGGCAATCGCAAGAACAAGCACCGCAATCGCATCAAATTCCTCATCCATGATGACATGGGCGAGGCGGCTTTCCGCGCTGCGTATCAGGAGGAATTCGAGAAGGTGCTGGCCCAAGGCTCTCCTGATTTAGCAATTTTGCCGATAGACAACACCGCCAACCTAAGCCGCCCGATTAACCTGGAGCCACTGGCTGTGCCTGCGCCTGGTTTTTCCCTTTGGCAGAAACGGCAGGTCAGCCAGCAAAAGCAGGCAGGCCTGTGCAGCGTGCGCTTGCCCCTGTTGCTGGGTGATTTATCGCCAGAGGATTGCCTCCGTTTGGCCGAATTTCTGCAGCCCTTTGGTGAGAACACCCTGCGCTGCGGTACAGATCAGAATTTGTATATTCGCAACATCCCAGAACGCTTTTTGCCCAATTTGCACAGCGTAATCATCGCTTGCAACACCCTCAGCGACAAGCCGGTGCTCTATGGCAACCTCGTGCCCTGCACTGGCGCGCAGACCTGCCAAGTTGGCATCAATCGGCCCAGGCCAGCAACGAAGGCCATCTTCCGCGCCCTTGATCAGGCTGAGTTTCCCTTGCCTGACGATGTGCAAATTCGCATCAGTGGCTGCCCTAATTCCTGCGCTAACCACTGGCTTGGCGATTTGGCCTTTCATGGCAAGGTGCGGCATGTCCTTGGTCGCGCTGTGCCCACATATAACGTTCTCGGCAATGGCGGTCTCAGCCAGGGCAAACTCCGGCTGGCCGAGTTGGTGGGCTGGGTACATTCTTTTGACCTGCCTGGTTTTGTCGTTGAAGTGCTGAAAATGTATGCTGACTGCAAAGCAGTTCAACCAAACAACGCGTTCAGCGATTGGTGGCACAGTGGTGGCAAAGAGAGCGTGGCTGCGCTCTGTGTCAGCAAATACAACCGCATTCCCTCCTTTGAGGAAGATAAGAACTACTACTTTGATCATGGCGCAGAGCAGATTTTCTCGGTCAAGGACCTGGGCCGGGCTGAGTGTTCGGCAGGCATGTACGACATGATCGATGTGGATGACAAGGAGATCAAGAAGCTGCTGCGGGAAATGGAATCAGGCAACGCGGCTGTGTCTGTACTGCAAGAGGCAGTCTTCCGTTCGGCCCGAATGCTGCTGGTCACACGGGGTGAAGAGCCAAAGACCGAGCAGGAGACCTTCCAGCTTTTTGCCAAGCACTTCCTGGACACCGGGTTGGTCAAGGCCGAACAGCGATTACTGGTTGATCTGGTTCAGGCAAGCAAGGTTGCTGAGTTGCCCCAGCACCTCAGCCAGGTGCTGGCCTTGGGCCGAGAAATGATCGAGCTATATCAGAAGATGGACAGCACGATGCGCTTTCCTGGAGAGCACGAGAATCTGGCCGTGAAGCGGAAAGCCGAGGAAATGGCTGCGCCTGTTCTGCCTGAATCGGCAAGAAAGGCGGATCGGTTCAAGGATTTAAGCGGTGTGAAATGCCCGCTCAACTTTGCCCGTACCAAAGTGCTGCTGGCTGGCATGAATGCAGGTGAGACCTTGGAGATCATTCTTGATGACGGCGAGCCAATTGAGAATGTGCCTGGCTCAGTGCAGCTTGAAGGGCATCGTATTCTCAAGCAAGAGCAAATCGGCAGTCAGTGGACAGTGCTGATTGAGAAGGGGTAAAGATTCCAGAAAGAGCAAGGGCTAAAGATTTTTTGCCCTTGCCTGCTCCGTCTTTTGTTTTGCGTTGGTGGCAGCTTCAAGAAAACGGCAAAAAACAGGGGTGATTTCTCTGCACTGCTAGGGTATTATGCGGCATTCGTCACCAATTTGCCCACAAAGCCAGAAGGAGAGCTTATGAACAATCTGAACGAGTGGATACCCTATTTGCAGCACCCGCTGGTGCTGGTGGGGTTTGGCTTATTGGTCTTTGCCCTGATCATTAAACCGCTATTTTTCACCAAGCAGAAGCTGACTGAGGCAGAGTTTTTGAACAATCAGGCACGGCTGCATGAAGTGCTGGCTCTCTACGACAAAGCAGAGCCGCTGTACAAGCATGCGCTGGAGATAAGGGAGCAAAAGCTGGGCAAAGACCATCCAGATGTGGCAGAAAGCCTGAACAATCTGGCTGCGCTGTATCACAAGCAGGGTCGCTATGAGGCAGCAGAGCCGCTACTCAAGCGTAGCTTAGAGATCTACGAACACAAGCTGGGTAAAGACCATCCCGATGTGGCAACCACCCTGAACAATCTGGCAGGGCTGTATAAAGCAACGGGCCGCTACGATGCAGCGGAGCCGCTGTTAAAGCGTGCGCTGGAGATACTGGAGAAATCTCTTGGAAAGGAACACCCGCACATGGCGAAAAGCCTGAACAATCTGGCCGGACTGTATTTTGAGCAGGGAAAATACGCTGAAGCGGAGCCACTGTATAAGCGTTTGCTGGTTATCTATGAGCAAAAGCTGGGCAAAGACCATCCAGATGTGACAGAAAGCCTGAACAATCTGGCACAGCTGTATTACGAGCAGGAAAAATACGCCGAAGCGGAGCCGCTGCTCAAGCGGAGCCTGGAGAACTACGAGCAAAAGCTGGGCAAAGACCATCCCTATGTGGCAACCACCCTGAACAATCTGGCCGAATTGTACAGAGCGCAGGGAAAATACGAGGCAGCCGAGCCGCTGTTCAAGCGTTCGCTAGAGATAACGGAAAAAGCCCTCGGCAAAGACCATCCTGGGCTGGCAAGCTCCCTAAACAATCTGGCTTTGCTGTATGACTCGCAGGGAAAATACGCCGAAGCAGAGCCGCTGTTCAAGCGTAGCCTGGAGATCGGGGAGCAAGAGCTGGGCAAAGACCATCCAGATGTGGCAATCTTCCTGAACAATCTGTCTAGGCTGTATGAAGCGCAGGGAAAATACGACAAAGCAGAGCCGCTGTACAAGCGTAGCCTGGAGATTTGGGAACACAAGCTCGGCAAAGACCATCCAGATGTGGCAAACGCCCTGAACAATCTGGCAGAGCTATATCGTACGCATGGCGCATACGACAAAGCAGAGCCGCTGTACAAGCGTAGCCTGGAGATAAGGGAGCAAAAGCTGGGCAAAGACCATCCAGATGTAGCGCAAAGCCTGAACAATCTGGCCTTGCTGTATTACGCGCAGGGGAAATACGAGGCAGCCGAGCCGCTATGTCAGCGTGCCATTGCCATCATGAAGGCCAAGTTCCCAGGCGGGCATCCGAATCTTGATTTACTTCAGAGAAACTACGATAAACTGAAGGAGAAGATGGCTGGGCAGTAGGCTATACTGAAGTGCAAACTCCAATACAACCCTAGCGACGAATTATGTTTAATGAATTTCATTGCTGCGCCTTGCAGCAAGGTTTTTTCTCAAGTTGACAACATCAGGCAGGTAACTATGCGCGAAATTACCGTCAGTAGATTCAAAGCAAACCTGAAGAATTACACCGATCAGGCCATTTCCGACCACGAACCGCTGCGCATAATCCAGAAGCAGGGGCAAGATTTCGTGGTCATCGGCGCAGAAGACTGGGAGCAGCTCCAGGAGACCGTTTATGTCCTACAAAATGCCAATCTGATGCGGCAAATCAAGCAATCAGCCGTATCGCACCACAAAGGGGAAGGCTATTGCCCGACACAGGAGCAGCTTGATGAGATCAATAGTCTTTGAAGGCAACACCTGGGAGGAATACGAAACGCTGCGCAGTAAAGACAAAACCGTTCACAAGAACCTCTGCCGCATTTTGCAGGAGATGCAGAGAAATGACCCGACTCAGGGGATCGGCAAACCGGAGGCCTTGAAATACAATCTCTCCGGCCTCTGGTCGCGAAGGATCTCGCATAAAGATCGCCTGATCTATAACTTTGACGAACAGCGCATCTATATCTTTGCCATTGGCGGGCATTATGACAACATTAAGTGAGAGAGATCGCGACCGTCATCTCATTTTTATCAGGTCAACTCCCTCTGCTTGCCCCCAAAGCTACAACGCAAGTAAAAGGGGAGAGATACCCCGTCACCTCACCAGTGATACTCAAGAAAGTGCTCGCGCGCTTCTTCACGCAGCTCTCTGGTGAAGAGCGCGCCGAAATACTGCCGTACTGCGTCAATGCCTTTCCTGGCTATCCACAGCGGCGGGGAGACCAGCAGGTTGCCGTCAAGGGAAAGATGTTCCAGCTCGGTGAGCTGGCAGATTTCTGGCGGCAGAATGGTCAGGTGATTCTTCCCTAAGTACAGCCATTCCAGCCGGGTCAGCCAGAAGAATTCTGGTGGTAGGGAGGTAAGCTGATTGCCACAGAGATTCAGGCTGGTTAACTGGTTGAGCTGGGCAATTTCTGGCGACAACTCGGTGAGCTGGTTGTCATTGACAAAGAGATGCCTCAGGCTGGTCAGTCGGAAGATTTGCGGTGGCAATTCGGCGAGCTGGTTGTCATCAAGATCAAGCTCTGCCAGACTGGTCAACTGGCAGATTTCCTCGGGTAGGCTGTTTATCCAGTTGTGACTAAGGTACAGCACCTCCAGCTGCGTCAGGCGGGCGATTTCTGGCGGCAGCAAGGCCAGCTGATTATCGCTGAGGAAGAGATGGGTCAGGTTGGTCAGCTGGGTGATTTCCAGCGGCAGGGTGGTAAGTTTGTTGCCGCTGAGAAAAAGGTGCGTCAGATTCTTCAGATGGGTGATTTCAGGCGGCAGAGAGGAGAGCTTATTGTCGCTGAGGTCAAGTGATTTTAGCCAGGTCAATCTACCGATGTCTGGCGGCAGGGTGGAGAGGTCTTTGCGGCCCAGGTCAAGAACTGCCGCTTTGCTTTCCACGGTCTCTTGAATCACTTCAAGGAGTTGTTCGTCTGTCATAGCGGATAGCCTTTAATCTAAAATAGGTCAGGGGCAATGTGCTTGCTGTTATCGGGCCTGCGAACACAAGTTGACCTCATTGCAAAAAATCAAAAGTGAGTTTAGCCGATCACGAGATTCTGAGCAATCCTGTAACACCTCTTTTGCTTCCTTGCTGACTCGCTGGCCAAGGAGTTTGGCTTGGTAAGAAAGGAGTGCTGCCGACTCACAAAGGAGTTTTGCTTACCCGCAAAGGAGTCTGGCCGACTTGCAAAGGAGTTGTAGTCGGCCAAACTCCTTGCTGAGTCGGCAGGAAAGCAGTTTGGCCAAGCCGAACTCCTTTGTTACTCGGCCAAACTCCTTTGTTGCCGAGTACAACTCCTTTACAAGTCGGCAGCACTCCTCTTTGGCCGAGCAGAACTCCTTTCTTACCAAGCCAAACTCCTTGGCAAACGAGCAGTACAGCTCGGTATTCTCCAGGAAAGGGAACTGTGTGGTGCACCTGTCTGTAGCAACTGCGTGCAGAATCTGAACAACTATCCTAAGCAGGAGAGCTGTGTTTGTCAAGGAGATGCGAAGGATGGCGGAGAACAGGGCAGCTGGCGTGGCCTGCCCTGCTTAGTGGCTGGTGGCGAAATACTCCCGGATGACCTCAAGGCCTTGGTTGGCGATCCGCAGTATAGGCATGTCAAGAGGGTTGTCTTCTAAGAGAAGAGCCTTGAGGCTGGAGAGTTGGGCGATTTCTGGCGGCAGGGTAGTGAGTTGATTGAGACGGAGGTTCAGTTTCGCGAGTTTGGTCAGCTGCCCGATTTCCGGCGGTAGGGTTGTGAGCTGATTGCGGCTGAGGACGAGCGTGGTCAGATTGGTTAGGAGTCCAATCTCAGGCGGTAAAGTCGTAAACTGATTGCCGCTCAGGTCAAGTTGAGTCAAGCTGGTGAGCTGGAAAAGTTCTGGCGGCAGTTCTGTAAGCTGATTAAAGCCCAAATGCAGCTGCGAATGGCTGGTCAACAGGCCGATTTCCGGCGGCAGATTGGTGAGTTTGTTCCAGCTCAGGATGAGACTGGTGAGCTTGGGCAGTTGAAAGACTTCTGCGGGCAAAGAAGTGAGCTTGTTAAAGCTGAGATCAAGCTCGGTCAGGTTGACCAGCTGGCCGATTTCCGGGGATAGGGAGGTCAGCTCATTGTCGCTGAGGTCAAGATGGGTTAGGCTGGTGAGCTGGAAGAGTTCATGCGGCAGCTTGCTTAAATGATTTAAGCTCAGATCAAGCTGCAGCAAGTTCGGCAGGTGGACAATTTCCAGCGGCAGCGAGACCAGGCCGTGGTCGCTGAGGTTGAGGCTTGTTACCTCGTCTGCTTCAGACTCGTCAAGTATTTCAGGTCGTTCTTCGTTTGTCATGGCAGCACCTCTCTTCAGGAA
Source organism: Candidatus Electronema sp. PJ (assembly GCF_048287395.1). Lineage (NCBI taxonomy): Bacteria > Pseudomonadati > Thermodesulfobacteriota > Desulfobulbia > Desulfobulbales > Desulfobulbaceae > Candidatus Electronema > Candidatus Electronema sp. PJ. Next base: position 63,474 of record NZ_JBLWEO010000046.1, read on the forward strand.
TAAGTCATGCCTCATAGGCTCATGCTACGGGGCAGCGAGTATTTTGTCAAGGAACTGCCTGGGTTGTTCAGCCACTATGAGCAAAAGGAGAGGGTAAGGCAGTTGGTCTCTTTGCCGAGCCAATCCTAAATAGCTCTACTTATTTTGTCAAGGAACCGCTGCAAGGGCGAGCAGCCTTCAATACAGCCTGAGCGGACGCGGCACAGGCAGCTGGAGCTGGCAAGCGAAATACTCTTGCACAGCTTCTATGCCTTGCCAGGCTGCGTCGAGCAGATCTGGAGCAAGGGGGTTGCCACTCAAATCTAGCCCTTTCAAATCGATCAGATGACAGATTCCTACGGGCAGCTCGGTGAGCTGGTTGTCACCAAGACAGAGCTTTTGCAGACTGGTCAGCTGAAAGATTTCCTGTGGCAGGGCCGTGAGCTGGTTACAACCCAAATTGAGCGTGGTCAAGCTGGTGAGTAGGCCGATCTCAGGCGGTACGCTGGAGAGGGAATTGCCGTAGAGGTTCAGTTCTTTCAGTTGGGTCAAGGCCCCAATTTCTGGCGGCAACTCGGTGAGCTGGTTGTTGCAGAGGACAAGGGCTTCCAGGTTGGTCAGGTGGAAAATGGCTGGTGGCAACTCGGTGAGCTGGCAGCTGTCGAGGTACAGTTCCTCCAGATGAGGCAGCTGAAAGATTTCCGGCGGCAGCTCAGTAAGAGGCAGCATCCCCAGGGAGAGCCTGGCCAGGTTAGTCAGGCCAGCGATTTCCGGCGGCAGGGCGGTGAGCTGGTTGTTATCCAGGTACAGCTCTTTCAGTTTGTACAGCGCGCCGATTTCTGGCGGCAGCTTAGTCAGGGCGTTATCCGAGAGATACAGTGCTTGTAAGTTGGTGAGCGAGCCGATTTCCGGTGGCAAAGCCGTGAGCCGTTTGCGGCTGAGGTCAAGCCCTTTGGCTTGCCTTGCCCTAGGATCGTGCAACAGCTTGAGCAGCTCTATGCCTTTCATTGCTCTGCCTTCCTCAACCCTCATCCTTTCACACCAAGTTGGTGTGAACTTTTTTTTGGGAAAATTACAGATGGGAACCAGGCAAAAGAATGCCGGGCTTTCTTTCAGGATATCGCATAGGAACTTATCAGGCAAGCTGAAGGTTAGAGATGCCGTGAACTCTGTCTGGTGCAGACTTACCTCCCCTGCATCTCAGCAAGCAACTGGTCAATATCGCTTGAAGACTTTGCCTTGACGTTTACCGAGAAAGAAAGCTATACTTATAGGGCTACATGAAACCCGCCTCTGCCTACCTGTTCAGGAGAACTGCCATGATACACCCGGACACCCCGAAAATATGGACTAAACAACTCGTGCAGGAACATGCCCAGGCAGCAGCAGCTATTGAATTATATACTCTGCCCTTTTACCTTACCGCGATGACTTCGGTAAAAGACACAGGGCATGAAGCCTGTCGAATCATTTTCAGTGTGGCTGTTGAGGAGATGCTGCATCTTCAGCTGGCGGCTAATCTCTGCGCTGCTTTGGATACAGAACCCAATTTCAAGCCGCCTCAATATGGCTCGGATATCCCCTACATCAAGCCGTATGATCCAGAAACCGGCGAGCGGGGCTTTCTCAATGCCGTACTGGGGCCGCTCAACGATGAAACTCTCAATACCATGCTGGATATTGAGAATCCTGAGGAGATTCCTTCTGCTCCTTTTGGCCAAGCTCTTGATCACTCAACCCCGCAGTACCCTTACAGCTCTATTGGTGAGATGTACGACGGCCTGATGGTAGGGATCAAACAGATCGGCGTCGAGCAATTCAGCTGGACAACCCAGCATCAGCAGGCGCATTGGCCGACCCAGATGTTTCCCCAGATTATTGCCAACTATGCTGATGCGCGGAATGCTGTGCAAGCTGTGACCAATCAAGGTGAAGGGCATATCATTGACAGTGTCTTGCAATCACCGCCGTGGACAGAAAAGAACTTCCCTATCCCACCGTTCTACCGGCTGATGAACGACCCCAATGACCCAGAGCCATACAACGGCTACTCTCATTTTGGCCGTTTTCTCAAATTGAAGACCGATAGTCTGCCTGCGGTGTTTACCGGCGTGGAGGGGCCTGCTGATCCTGTGAATAAGCTGTTGCAGCAAAACTTTTTACAGCTTCTCTTGCTGCTGGAGACACTTTGGACCAATGGAGGTGTCAATTTCGGCGGCAGTGCGGTACTGTGGTCAGCGGTACATAATGTGGCAAAACAGCTGGTCAATAATGCCCGCGCCTGCTGGAAAGCGGGCGTGATTCCGAATTGGTTTGATTTTGCTCCGCTTGCGGAAGACGGGCGGAAAGGGTGGCAGGCGACAGTCTGAACCTGTTTGATGGAGTTCCAAGAAATCCAAGCGATGTATGTCAGCAAATTCCTCAGCTTGGTGCTGCGGCATAAGCCGGAGCTGATCGGCCTGCGTCTCGACGCGGAAGGCTGGGCGGATATCAATGCGCTGATTGCGAACGCGGCAGAGAAGAACATTGTCCTTTCGCACGAGGTGATTTGCAGCGTCGTGCAGACGAATGACAAGCAGCGGTTCAGTCTGACCGCAGACTGCGCCTTCATTCGGGCGAATCAGGGCCATTCGATTCCAGTTGCGCTTAATCTGCCGGAACATGTGCCGCCGCCCTGTCTGTTTCATGGGACGGCCAGCAGATTTCTGTCATCTATCCGAGAGAAAGGACTGCTGCCCGGAGCGCGGCAGCATGTGCATTTGTCCGCAGATGCCGCAACAGCCTTGCGGGTCGGTGCGCGGCATGGAAAACCGGTTGTTCTGCAAATTGATGCGGCCCGAATGTATCAAGCAGGCTGCAAATTTTTCCTTTCAGAAAACAACGTGTGGCTGGTTGATGCAGTTCCATCTTCCTACATCGTCTTTGATGCAGCCTTGCCATTCCCGAAAAGTTCATCAAGGCCAGAGCAAGGCGCGGGATGAGAGCGGCGGGCAAAGTCAATGCAAGCATGGAGCGAGTCTCCATGCTACGTTGGAGGCATCCTCCATGCTACGTTGGAGCCACCCGCCATGCTTGCATTGAGGGTCGTTCCATGCTTGCATCGAGATTTCCTCCATGCTGGCATGGAGTGGAAGCCGCCTGCTGCGCTGCGGGGTTTTCTCTGTTGACGCGGGGGGATGTGCGCTGTAAGCTGGCTGGACAGGACGCTGCGATTTTTATGTACGTCTTGCGTAAGCTGTAAGTTTATATAGTTCTATACAAATTTTTGCAAGGCCTCACGGGAAAGCAAATGAAGCTTATAGACGAACTCATAGCGGCACTAAGTGATGAATCACAGAATCTTGTCGGAGCACTTCTGAAGACCAAGATTCTCCTGCACAAGATCGGAAAGCAAGACCTCGTCGATTGGGTCAACAACGAACTAAACGGATATTCCGCCGCATCTGCTGTTCCTGCGTATCGTGTATTAAAAACTCAAATACTCGGCGATATTTCAGATGGATACTACCAAAAAAGCGCACATCCGATTCCCACCGGCCATCTACAACAATCATTTAAAAATTACCCCGTTCGACAAGGACTCGGTGCGATAGAAAGTCTTCTGCAAAGTGAAGGTGAGCGTCTTGCGGTACCTATTTCTATGGAAGCCAACGGTCGCCTAAGTGAGGGACTCGCAAACGGTTTTCAGGTGCAGAGGGCGTGGTCTCAGGTCCAGTTTGCCGACGTGAAGCAAATCACAACCCAAGTGCGTTCTCGATTATTAGATTTCGTTCTATACCTAAACGAGGCACTGCCTGGTAACCTTACAGATGCCGAAATCGAAACCCGCGCAGCATCCACAGACGCAGAAAATATATTCAACAACGCAATCTTTGGGAATAACACGACGATAATCATTGGAAACGGAAATACTCAAAAGGTAACCGCGACCATTATCAAAGGCGATTTCAATACCCTATCAGAGACACTCAGACACCAGGGCGTAAACGATAGTGACATCAATAACCTGAAGTCTGCAATTAACGATGATGCCTTGGCCCCAGTTCATGAGCCGAACACCTTCGGGGTCTCGGTAAAAAGCTGGATAAAAGAAATGATGAGCAAAGCCGTCGACGCTTCTTGGCAAGTCGAGCTTGGTGTCGCTGGAAGTCTTTTAGCAAGTGCCTTGCAACGGTATTATGGTTGGCCGTGATACATAACCAGCTAATGGAGCGGACGCTTCCGCTCTGCGCGCTTCAGCCAAGTAGGGCGTGCCAATCACCGCTTAACCCCACAACTCCCGCACGAACTCTTTCCGCCCTCGTTCTGATGAACCTCCTCTCCCTGATCGGCAACACGCCCATAGTCCCGCTGCGGCGGCTGGCATCGCCTGAAGGCGGCGCAATCTACGCCAAGCTGGAAGCCATGAACCCCGGCGGTTCGGTGAAAGACCGGCCCGCGCTGAACATGATCGAGACTGGGGAGGAAAGCGGCCTGCTGACCCCGGACAAGATCGTGCTGGAAGCCACCAGCGGCAACACCGGCATTGGCCTGGCGATGGTCTGCGCAGCCAAGGGCTACCGCTGCTGCCTCGTCATGCCGGAGTCAGCGAGCATGGAGCGGCGGCAGATCATGCGGGCCTACGGCGCGGAATTGATCCTCACTCCGGCCCGCCGCAGCACGGACGGCGCGATTGAGAAAGCCTACTCCCTCGCCCTTGCGCAGCCGGAGCTGTACTTCCTCACCGACCAGTTCAACAACCCGGCCAATTGGCAGGCGCACTGCAAGAGCACGGCCCCGGAGATATGGCGGCAGAGCGAGGGCAAGGTGACACACATCGTCACCACGCTGGGTACGTCAGGCACGGCGATGGGGCTGTCGCGCTGGTTCCGCGAGCATCACCCGGACGTGCGGGTGGTCGCGGTGGAGCCGTACTATGGCCACAAAATTCAGGGCCTCAAGAACATGAAGGAGTCCTACCGCCCAGAGATCTTTGACAAGACCCTGCCGCATCAGATTGTCAACGTGGCGGACGAGGATGCCTTCCGCACCGCCCGCTTGCTCGCCCAGAAAGAGGGGCTTCTGGTCGGCATGAGTTCCGGCGCGGCGATGTTTGCGGCGATGGAGCAGGCGGCCAAGGACAAGAACAGTTATGTGGTGGCGATATTCCCGGACGGCGGCGAGCGCTACCTGAGCACGACGCTTTTTGTCCGCAAGGAGAAGGAGGAAAGCCTGGAGGGGAAAATCCGCTATCACAACTCAATGAGCCGCAAGAAGGAGATCTTCAAACCGGCGGATGCGAAAAGCGTGACCTTCTACGCCTGCGGCCCGACCGCCTGCGAGCCGCCGAATTTGGCGCACTGCCGCCGCATGGCCGCAGCGGACTTGATGATCAGGCATCTGCGCTTCAGCGGCTTCGAGGTGCAGTCGTTGATGAATTTCACCGATCTGGACGACAAGACCATTGCGGGCGCGGAAAAAGCCGGGCAGCCGCTGACCGCCTTCACTGAACGCCATATCTCCCTCTTCCGCGAGGCGATGGGCATCCTTGGCATCAACGACTTCTCCGGCTATCCGCGCGCCTCAGAGCAGGTGGCCGAGATGATTGACATCGCCCATAAGCTGATTCACAAGGGCTATGCCTACGAGAAGCACGGCTCGATCTACTTTGACATCTCGAAGTTCAAGCGATACGGGCGGCTGTCCGGGATTGACCTGAGCAAGATTCAGACCGGCTGCACGGTTGACCTCGACAACTACGACAAGGACAATCCCCGTGATTTCACCCTGCTCAAGCGTTCCACTCTTGGGGAGCTGAAGAAAGGCATCTTTTTCGCCACCGACTGGGGCAATGTCAGGCCCGGCTGGCATATCGAATGCACGGCCATGTCCACCCGGCATCTTGGCGAGACCATTGACATTCACACCGGCGGGCAGGAGCTGCTTTTCCCGCATCACGAAAACGAGATCGCGATTGCTGAGTCGCTGACCGGCAAGCCGCTGGCCCACTACTGGCTGCATTCCGGCCTGCTGCTCCATAACGGCAAAAAGATGGCGCAGGAATCCGGCAATGTGGTCACGCTGCGCGAGGTGCTGGACAAGGGCTACAGCGGGCGGGAAATCCGCTTCATGCTCTTGGGCGTGCATTACCGCAAGTCCATCGAGTTCAGCTACCGCAAGCTCGATGCCTTCCGCAACGCCCTGAAACGGATAGATGAATTCACCCGCAAGCTGCTCTGCCTGCCGCCCGGCCTGCCGCATCGCTTGATCAGCCAGCTCACCGCCGAGCTGGAGGAGCAGTTCACCGCCGCAATGAACGATGACCTCAATATTTCCGGGGCCATCGGCGCGCTGTTCGAGTTCATCAAGAAGGCCAACCCGGCCCTGATTGCCGGTTCGCTCGATTTGGCGCAGAAGAATGAGGTCTTCGCCTGCCTGCGCCGGATGAATTTAGTGCTCGGCTTCCTGCGCTTGGACGAATGCTCCCTCGCCCCGGAGATTAACCGCCTGATTCAGCAGCGCGAAGAAGCCCGCCGCCGCAAGGACTGGGCCGCTGCTGACGCAGCCAGAGCCGAGCTGCTCCGCCGGGGCGTGACCGTGCATGACACTGCCAGCGGCCCAGTCTGGGAGCAGAACGAAGCCTGCCGCACCTGCGACAAGGCAGCCCGAAATGAGGGTTGATTTTCGCTGACCAGCCCGGTATATTATTTCCGGTACATCCCGCCGCATCCGCGCCAATAGCTCAGCTGGATAGAGCAACGGCCTTCTAAGCCGTAGGCCGCAGGTTCGAATCCTGCTTGGCGCACCAAGAAAATATAATTCCGTTATGATCAGGGCGAGGCTTCCGGCTCTTCCTTCGCAAAGACCAACGCCGCGCCGGAAACCAGCGCATCGGCGGTTTTCCGGCGAGCGGAGGCAAGCAGCCGCTGCACGGTGCCTCTGGAAACCCCCATCCGTTCTCCGGCCTGCTCCTGAAACAGCCCCTCTAAATCGCAGAGCTTGAGCACTTCCAGCTCATCGCGGAAAAGAATGATCTGCCTCAGGCTGTACAGAGAGATGCCCACAGGTTTAAATGCGCTACTGGGACAGACACCTTCGCAGCAGCGTTTTTTCCGGGGACGCGGCGACATGCGTCAACTCAATGATGATGACAGTTGCCGTCGCCCTTGCAGGTCTGATCAGCCCGCATCAGGGTGAATTTTCCTGCCAGCAGTCCGGTGGCAGCATCCTCGACCTTCTTCAGGCCAATCAGCTCGGCACAATAGACAGCAATGCCTGCGTCGGCGCAAGCCTGCATAGGCCGCGCTCCCATGCCACCGACCACGAGCGTGCCAACACCTTTGCTTTGCAGCAGCTTCACTGGCCCGACGCAGCCACCCGCGCCATGCTCCACGTTAGTGACGGTGTCCACCGCCGCAATTTTTCCTTCCTGAATGTTGATCAGGGTGAACACGTCGCAGTGGCCGAAATGACCGGAAATCTCCGCCTCCAAGCCGCCCGGACTGGTGGACGGCACTGCCAGCATCATCGTTGAATCCATTTGTTTTCTGTTCCGTTGCATGAAGTTTTCATTCAGCGGCAGACTAAAGCTGCCGCACTCTTTTTAGACATATGCACATTACGTTTCCTGCCGCAGTCTGTCAAGGAGGAAAAATCCAGGGCCATCGGTGGACAAGCGCAGCAGAATAGCCGGGAATAATCATGCCTTGTTCTTTCCAGTTCAGGATATTCTAAATACGGTTTGATAGACAGGCGGGGAAGGCATCAGGGCACAAAAAACAAGAAGGCCCGACCGTGATACTTTTGTCAATACCTGAAAGCCGACCGGGGACAAGACTTCTCTTGTTGAATTGCCAAGGAGTTGTACTCGGCAATAAAGGAGTTTGGCCGAGCCACATCCCTTTGCAGATAAACCAGCAAGAAGTCTGGTTCGATAGGGAAGAAGTTTAGTTTATCAGGAAAGGAGTCTTGTCAAACCGCAAAGGAGTCTGGCCGACTACCAAAGGAGTTTGGCTTGGCCGCAGAGGAGTTCTGCCGACTTGGAAAGGAGTTATAGTCGGCCAAACTCCTTTGTTACTCAACAGGAAAGCAGTTTGGCCAAGCTGAACTCCTCTTCTGCCGAGTACAACTCCTTGCTTGCCGAGCCAAACTCCTTGGCAAGTGAGCACTACTTCTCCCTTTCTTACTTGCACATCTCTTCAAAATCTTGCACAAAAAGAGAAAGGTAGGGGTTTTGCCTTCTTCATACCAAGCGCACTTACTCCGCATCCATTGGCTGCGGTTCCTCTTCCATGACAGGCAGCTCTGGCGGCATCGGCTCTTCAATAGGCGGTTCAAGCGCAGCCTCATCAGGTATTTCAACCGGCTCAGGCTCCTGCGGCAAGTTGATCCGTCGGTTGGGCCGTACTGGTGGCCTGCCGTGTACATCTCCCTCTTCTGCGGGGAGATTCTCACTTATGTCAGGCTCCGGCATGGGAGGCCGATTGAACCCGGCAGGCGGGCCAAAGCCAGGCACGTCTTTGGGCTTGGGCATTTCGAGTACCTCTAATTTGCCATTTACATCCAAGGTAATGCTGTTCCAGGTAATTGCTTTGATGACCGCCCCCTGGACTCCGTCACCAATCTGGAGGATCTGCTGTTTCCGGTTCTTCGAGGCATTGTCAACAATGACGGCCCGCGCTGTTTGCTCAGTACCAGCGACCGTGCCTGCGAGCATCAGGTTGAGTTTTGTGGGCACAACCTGCGTCGGCAGCACAGGCTCTTTCGTTTTATCCATAGCCGTCTTGTCTGCTGCGCTCTTAAAGAGGTCGCGGCTAACGATGATCTCGAAATCCTGGACAACAGCGGCGGGCGCAGATTCACCAGGCAGTGCCGGAGCTGCTGTCTCTGCTTGGCTTGACCTGCGACTGCTTTTGGGTGACTCAGCAGGCAGGCAGCTCATGGTCAACAGCTTCTTTTCCAGATACTTGTACCCGAAATGCACTCCGGTAGCGGCAAGCACAGTGATGAAAGCGAGTTTAGCGGCGACCCGGATCATGGCTGCCTGCCCCTACCCTGAAGTTGCTGATTGAAATTCGTTGGCAGCCCAGCAAAAATGATGCCTGGCTCATTCAGGGTGCCACTGACAGTAAAAGGCAGCTTGCCCTTTTGCAGGTGGCTTTTCAGTACATTGGCAAGCAAGGGGCTGCCGCCGATTGAAGCAAGGAATTCTGGGCGAGGATTCAGTCCGCCCTTGAGATGGATCGACGAGGAGGCAACAGGCTCAGTCAGTTGGAGGTCGCCAGTGAAATCTGCCTCCAGGAGTTTAGACTCCAGCTTGCCGCCCTCGATCAGTACTTGTCCTGCGCGGCTTCTTTGCAGCGTACTGCGCAGGCTGTCAAAGGTGAGCTGCTTGAGACCCAGCACTGGCTCTTGCAGGCTTACTGTTCCTTTACCGAGATGAAGGGCAGTCTCCATCTCAGCAAGAGAACCCTGTAGTCCGTCATACTTGCTGGTAAACGTCCCAGACAAAGTACCAGAAACGGTCCGCCCGTAACCTGCCAGCAGCTTCTTCAGGCCAGGGCTGTCTAAGCTGATCTCCTTCAGTTCGCCGACACAATCCAGTACGGCACGCTCTTTAGCCGGAGTCAGTCTGCCGCTAACACTCCCGCCAAACAGATGCAGCTGGTAGAGAAAAGACCATTTGCCGAGCTTCCGCCAGTTCATGAAATCAGGCCGCAGACTGAAGCTGTCTAGGAACATGAGCGGCTCCTTTTCTCCCTTACTGCTGACTGTAATCCGCTTGAAGTGGAGATCAGCAGGTAGAGCCAGCCCAACCGCGCCAATCCGCCACTCTAGGCCGGGAGCCAATCGGTTCAGCTCGGCCTCAGCCTTACTCTTGACCGCTGCTGCTGGAAATTGGAGCCAGAGCATGAGCAGCAGCACAGCGACAGTGTAGAGCAGGTAGCCGCAGCCTCCCAGCATCCGCGTCATCCTCTGCATGGCTTACTCCCCGCCCTGTTTCGCCTGAGCCAGACTGACCACTCGCATGACCGCATCCAGCCCGCCCTGTTCCTTTTTGTTGGTCAGTATAGAAATTCGCTCCACCTCGACCAAGTTCTCTGGTGACTCAATCAACTCCAGCAAAGCTACCAGCCGGGCTAACGGCACGGCCTGAAGCTTCATTTCCACCGCCACCTGCTCCACTAGCCCATCTTCGTTGCTGACTGTATCCGAAGGCTTAATGTAGAGTATATTGTCCCTCACCTGCGCTTCTTCGCCTTTTTTCTCTAAAAAAGAAAACAGGCTAAATGAGGCAGGCCGCTGGGCTACTCGCTCACCGAGACTGGTGTTCTGGCGGCTGAACTGTTTGATTTCGGTTTGCAGGGCCTGCATTTCCGCCAAGGCTTTCTCGCGGTTGACGATGTCCTTTTCTAAACGCTTCCGCCCATCCAGAAGAGGAAATAGTACGAACTGTACCAAACCGAAAAGCAACAAGGCACCTGCACAGAACAACAGGGCACGGCGATCTTTCTCACTCAACTGGCGCATGTTAGGACTCAGCCTCCGTTCTCAGCTGAAGCCTGATCTCAAAAAGGATGCCCTCATCCTGCTTGCCTTTGGTAGCGGAAACGATCTTCACCTCAGCGTAGCGGCTTGATTTACTGAGCAGGCTTTGCATGGAGTTGACATTGTTAAAGGCATCAGTCGTACCCCGGAGGCTCACCATGTTCTGATCGATCACCAGCCGATCCACCTGTACCTGAAGAGAAGCAGGTATCCGGGCTGAAATATCGGCCAAGATAACCAGTACCCGCTTTTCATCGCCAAAGATCGACATAGCTGCGGGGGAAGCCGCCATGCTCTTTCGCCGTGAGCGCATGTGCATGAGAGGATCCGGCCCGGCCTTGACTCCAGGGAAACTTTCTTGGAACACCTTCTCCATCTTTACCGCGAACTGGCTCTGCTTTTTCTCCAGCTGCCGGTACTCCACAAAGAGCCAGCCGCAGCAAGCAAGCAGAAGCAGTGCTGCGCCTCCTGCCAACGCCACAATCTGCCGTTTTGAGCGGAGCAGACGGTGCGCAGGGGCAAACTCACCCTGGCGGAAATCCAACCCAGCCTCTCGATCTCGGCGGCCCGCCTGATGCAGGGCTAAAGCCAAAGCTTTGTCGTAAACCGCAGCTTGCCATTGCCCAGCGGCCTGCGGAGTCAGTGAGGCTGCGCCATCTCGCACCAGATCGCAGAGTCTGCTGGAGATTTCCAACCCAGACTCCAGCATCTCCCGGAAACCGGGGCAGGTCTGCATCAGCCCGGATAGCACGAAGTATTCTGGCGTGATTCGTTCTGTTCCGCTCTGCAGGGCAAAATAGTCCAGACTCTGCTGCACCAGTCCGTACAGGCTGTGCATAGCCTCCTCTGCCGCCGCTGGATCGGCAATGCTGATGCTACTTCCATCGTACTGAAACACAGCCTGAGTGAATACTACATCTGGCCAGGCAAGCCGCCGCATGAAGACAATTTCTCCCTGCCGCACCGCAGCCATCTGCACCGAACTGATCTCGCCGTGGAGGAGGAGAAACGTACCGCCCGCATGATCTGTCCGGCAGAGGCGGTCGGCGAGTACATAAACCGCTGGGCAGATTTTGTCCGGTTCGAGTTCGGCGTTCTGAAAAGTCTCTAGTATGCTCCGCAGCTGGCTTTTCTCTGCTGCCGCAGCCAGTAGAGCAGTGCCACCGCTGCGCCCGGAGGTCGAGACGGTGGCGATGACCTGTTCCTCCACCGATTGGAGAAGCTGTTCCTCCAGCTCAAAGGAAAGGATCTGCCGGATCTTTTTTTCCTCGGCAAAGGGCAGAGAGAGATTGCGTAAACTCAAAAAGGACAAGGACAATCCCGTGACACAGCGGACCGATTTCTCCAATCCTAGCTGCTCCAGCAGTAGCCGGAGTCCTGCCTCCTGGTCAACAGCAGACAGAGGTACAGCTGCGCAAGCCATCACCTGCGCCTCACGGCCTGAGCCAGCCACAACTGCGGCTGTCAGCAAATCTTCGCCGATGTCTATACCTGCTGAAATCTGCGCCATGCCTCTCTTCGACTCACTCCGCCTTCCACCAAAGCAGCTCCTGCTCCTGATTGTCCATCCGATGAATCACGCCTATACCGGTACGCTGTAGTCCCTTGAATTCAGCGTCCACTGTCACTTTGAACCAGCTACTGCTCACTGTGACTAGCTCATTATCAAACACAATATCACCGGGAAAGCCCGGAATCTGCTTGTACCAGTCTAGCTCCTCCAGCTTATCCTTATTCTCCTCGGCCTGCCGGAATTCGACCAGCTTGGTGGCCAGTTCTTCGGTCATCTGCTCATGTAAAGCTTGCAGTACCTGAACCGGAGCCGTATTGAGGTTGATCGTACCTTCCTCCCCTGCTGCGCTGAGGTATTGAATGATCGCAGCAGCTTTCTTCGCTGCCTCCTCTGTGTCGTCATCCTCGCTCTCCCTGCGGAGCAGCTTATCCCAGCCCTTGATCAAAAAAAGCTCCTCAGGCAACAGAACTGGCCGGTTCGCTGGAGCATAGGGTGGTGACTGACTACTGTAATAGGTCTTTTCCGCACCGTTCTCTCGTTCCTCGTCGTCCTCGTCGATCCAGTCAACCAGACTGTCTAGCAGCGAAAGGATATCCTCTTCTTTCTCTAGCCCAGCGGTGTTTTTGAGGAAACGCTGCCATAGCTCTCTCTGCTGCTTCTCCTCGTCCTGTTGTTGCCCTGTTCCGTTCTTGTTTTTTTTGTTCTGTTGTTCCTGCTGCTTTTTCTCTTCTGTTGTCAGCACCAGGGCATTGATCTGGAGGAGACCGGACAGATCCGTGACCTGGACGTCCAGCTTGCCTCCAGGAAAAAGTGCAGCTAACACCTCGACATCAAAGGTACCCCAGCGATCAAAGGCCGAATCGTATTGATTCTCGCGCTGATCAGCGAGCAAGGCTGCCTGCGCCAAGTGCAGACCAGAAAGCAGCATGGCATCGAGCTGCACGATGTCACTCTGCGTAGCAGCAGCTTGCATCTGCCAGTTCACTGAGCTGCCGAGCTGCACTGTCACTGCCACCATGAAACTAACCGCCAGTAGGGTCAGCACCAAGGCCATACCTTTCCGGTCGTGTAGCATGTCTCATTGCTCCTGTGGCTGTGGACGGATTAGCCCGGTTGGAAGCGGTACTGCCGTCTGAAAGGCGATAGAGACTTCCTGCTCCTGATCCAGCCAGAACTCCAGACGGCACGTAACCGCAGTAGGCAAGTGGCGTTCCTTGTCCTCTTCGCCTTCCTTAACTGTAGTGTCCCAGCTGGTCTGCTCCTCGCCATTCTGGTCGAGAAAGGTGAATTTCACTGAACGCAGTTGGTCAGCAAGAAGAAAGGCTTCGACTTCCTCGCTGTTTTTCTTTTCCTCGCCTCTAGGTCGGTACAGGGTATCAGCCCGCAAGAGGAAGAGTTGGCGGGGATTGTCCTTATCTGACTGCGTTACGTAACTGATGATCCCTAAGCCGGGCAGACCGTTTTCCGGGTCAAAGGCGAGATGGGTCATCGAGGCAAAGGTGAGGATCGCACTTTGACTGCCGCTGCTCTCCTCCTGTCGGGCGATAAACTCGGTGTCTTCCGACAGCACAGCCGAGGTCAGATCCTCACTGATCCGCTCCAGGGCCACCTGCGCCCGGTAATAGACATCGCCCTGATCCATCGCGCCTTCAATTACTTTGATCGAACCGGACAATGACACGGAGACCATTGCCACCACCATGCCCAAGACCAACATGGCAAGCATAATCTCCAGTAGAGTAAACCCAGCCTGACGGAGGCTCATGGTTGCTCTTCAGTAGGCTCAATCTTGGCCATGACCAACGTGCGTACCTCGAAGGCCTCCTTCGCGTCTCGACTCACCGTCAGCTCGACCAGTTTGAGCATCCCGTTGCTGCCATTGATCCCAGTCTCTGCCTCATCCAGCTCTTTTACTTCAGCCTGCCAATGGTACTCGGCAAAATCATCAGCGAACTGGCCGCTGTTGCTGTTCAGCTTGTCAAAGCCTGCGACTTCTAGTTCAGCTAACTTCTGCCGGGCTAACAGACTGGCGACGGTTTCAAAACGGGTCAGTGCAGCTATAGACAGGCTTTGCGACTGCGAGGAGAGCAGAGCAACAAAGGACATGGCGATTACTGCCACTGCCACCATGACCTCCAGCAGGGTGAAGGCATCCTCCTGCATCCAGGCCCTAAAGTGCATCCTGATGGCGGTCATCGAGTCAGCATCATCCGGTCGTCTTCAAGGCTGAAATGGCCGTCAAGAATCCGAGTCACACCAAGAAACGGGGAGAGCATAACCGTCAGCTCATCCCCATTGTCGTGACGGAAATGCACAGCCGTCCTATCCACATAGCCTCGGGCATCAAAGATGATGCTCAAGTCAGTGCTCTCCTGGCGGTGGGCCGCTTCGATATCCGTTACCTGCACTGAATCGACCAGCTGAACTTCTTGATATTTTTTACTACTGCCTTCCCCGTCTTTTTCGGTGGCAGCTGATGAAACGGTAAACAGCCGCTGTCTCCGGTCATAGCGGAGGACAACCGTTGTCCGCTTCAACCGGGCCTCTTGGCCGGTTTCCGCGATCAGGCCGACAAAGCGGCGTACTGCTGCTGTCAGCTCGTTGGCGAACAGGGCCGAGCGTATTTGTGGAACAGCAAAAGAGACAGTCAGGCTGATCAGCACCATCACTACGATCAGCTCAACCAGCGTGAACCCCTGGTCAGTGGCCTCACTGCTCCCAGCTATTGACATCCGCATTCTCGCCGTCTCCGCCTGACTGACCGTCTGCGCCGTAGGACATCAGGTCAAAATCACCGTGTAGGCCAGGGCTGATATAGACGTAGTCGTTGTCCCACGGGTCTTTGGGCAAAGATTTCTTATCCAAGTAACCACCTTCGCGCCATTTCTTGGCTAGGCTACCTACGGAGGGTGGCTCAATCAGAGCGGTCAATCCTTGCTCGGTAGTAGGATATTTGCCGTTATCCAGCTTGTAGAGCTTGAGGGCCTGGGATATGGCCCCGATATCAACCCCAGCCTTGGTTCGCCGGGCTTCCTCAGGCCGATCCATGATCCTGGGCACAATCATCCCCGCGAGGATACCGAGGATAACAATGACCACCATCAGCTCAATCAGGGTGAAGCCGCGCATATCAGCGGCTCGTGTTTGTCGTTCTGTTTTCACCTGCGCGTCCTTTACCTTGGGGGAAAGAGTTGCCGTTCCTGCCTGCTTTAAGAAAAAACAGGCCTGGACTTTTTCATCGAGTTGCGGCAGAATAGCCTGCCGCGCTGCCAGACTCCCGCTGCTGGCTGCATTTGAGCAAGCATAACAGATATCAGAAATTATGAAATCGGAAACCGAGGAAAAAAGCAAAGTCAATCTGCAAGGGAAACAAAAACGATTCCTGCGTGGCCTGGGGCACCATCTTGATCCGGTGGTATATATGGGCAAGGAAGGGTTTTCTGACAACCTGACCAAGGCCACCCGCGAGGCGTTTAAAACCCGTGAGCTAATCAAGGTAAAGCTGGGCCAGAACTGCGTCGTCCCTACAGAGGAAGCTGCAACTGTGTTATCCGGGCTAACCGGTGCAGCAGTGGTGCAGCTCCTTGGCAGAACCATCCTTCTCTATCTGCCCAACAAAAAGCTCAAGCCAGAACAGCGCATCGTTCTCCCTAAAGCTGAGGAATGATACCGCAGCCTCCAGCCTGGCCTCAAGGCTTTTTCTCCCCTTTGCTCGTCTTCAGCTCCTGGAGCTTTTTCTCCAGTACAGGGATCAGCTGATCTTGAGGGATACCCTTGAACTGCTCCATATAGTTACGCACCAGGCTGATCCCTTCCACAAAGACATCATAGGCCATCCATTTGTCGCCCTTGAGCATCATGACGTAGGAGACCGGGATGCTCTTGGCGGCATCGACAAACATGGTCTTCACCTCAGCCCGTTCGCCTTTGATCTGCTCCTTGCCAAACTCAATCTTCATCTCGACATAGGCATCGACCTTATCAATATAGATATGACCAAGCAACTTGGCAAAGAGGCGGGCAAATTCCTGCTGCTGGGCCGCAGGTAGGGTCTGCCACGGCTTACCTACCACTCGCTTGGACATCTCCTGAAAGTCGAAATGCTCAGAGACCAAGGTAACGATCCGGTCAATGCGGTTATCAACCGTGTCCTGCTTAAAGGAGGGGTCTTGCAGTTGGCTTACGACGCGATGGATAAAGGGTTTCACCTGCTCGGTCGGGTTAGGTGCAGCAAGAGCTTGACCGATAAAGGAACAGAGCAGGAGGATCAACAGCGAAGAGAGAATACTTTTCATTGTACGTACCTTACAGAGAAGAACTAACGAGGGGGTTATAGTTTATCATCAGTTGGCGCAGAATGCCGCCTAGCTTGGTTACGGTACTGGAAATAGCTGTCACGCAGGGCTTTATACGGGTCAATCGTCAGGGCCTTCATGCCCTCGTAGTCGCCCAGCCGTAGGGAGAGAGAGTTCACTCGTTTGCCCATGTAGATCAGCGTGCTCTCTCGCCAGCTGTCTGCCCAGAAATAATACGGGGTCATAGAAAGACCGTCAACAGTAGTGCCAAACAATTCCCGCATGGTGGTTGCGCCTAACACTGGCATCACCAGATAGGCCCCATCCTTTACGCCCCAGAAACCCAGGGTTTCGCCGAGACAGGCCTCTACTGGTTTGAAGCCAAGATCATGGCCTGCGGGATCAGCCAGACCACCAATACCGCCAACCGTGTTGATGGCGAAGCGGGTCAGCACCGTACCTGCATCAGTAAAGCGGAGCTGAAGCAAAGCGTTGACAAAGCGGATCGGCTCTTGGAGATTGTAGAAGAAGTTATCTGTCACCTGCCGGATATCCTCTGGCACGGTACTGCTGTAGGAGGAAGCCACTGGCTCCATCACCCAGGTATAGGTAACATCGTTGAATTGGAACATCAGTCGGTTGAACTGCTCAAAGGGGTCAGACACCGCATCCTCAGCTGAGGATGAGTCCTCATAGAACGAGTCATCCAGAACATTCATCCCGTTGTCTGCAACCGTGTTGTCTTCAGCCCGTGCCATACCTGGGCTAAGACTCGACAGGGTAAGACAGAGCAGCGCAAGGCGCATGAGCATACTCTTCATGATCAATCTACGGCTTATTTTACGCCGCCCAGGGCGAATTTGGAGATCAGCGACTCGATATCCAGCGAAGATTCGGTATCCACAATCGTCTCGCCAGGCTTATAACTGGCGGTGTCACCGCCAGGGAGAATGCGGATGAACTTATCGCCAATAATACCTTGCGACTTAACCGAAGCAATGGAGTCTTTGGGTATTTTAACGTTCTTATTGAGCTTGAAGGCAGCGACTGCCTTGCCGTCCTCGTTCAAGCGCAGCTCGGCTACGGTTCCCACAGCTACGCCTGCTATTTGGACTTCTGAGCCGCTCTTGATACCTGAGATATTCTCAAACTCGGCATACACCGTATAGGTACGGCTACCAGTCAGCCAAGAGACCTCACCTAGCTGTACTGCCAACCAACCAAAGGCAGCCAAGCCCAGGACAAGGAAGAGACCAACCACGATTTCTATACGGGAAGTACTGTTCATAACAACTCCTGTTCAGGCCGCAGGAAGGGAGAGGCCCATCGTCTTCTCGGCAAACTCACGGATATGCACCTTATTGGAAGTGATGATCTGACTGGCTTGGGCAAAGACATCTGCTTCCCCTTTGTTGATCAGGACAATCTGATCAGCCAGTTCAAAGACTTTAGGGATGTCATGGCTGACTATCACAGCTGTGTAGCCCAGTTGCTTTTGCATCCGCTCAAAGAGGTGATAGATTTCCAAGGTCATCAGCGGATCGAGTCCTGTAGTCGGCTCATCAAAGAGCACAATCTCTGGCTCAAGCTGGAGGGCGCGGGCCAGCCCTACTCGTTTCTTCATCCCACCACTGAGTTGAGCAGGATATTTTTCTTCATGACCAGACAGCTCCAAGGTTTCTAAGGTGGCCAGTACCTTAGCCCTAATTTCCGTCTCCTTCAGCTGCGTACGCTCGCGGAGCGGCAAGGCTATATTCTCAAACACAGATAAGGAGTCGAATAGGGCTGCCCCTTGGAAGAGTACACCGAACTTGGTCCGTAATTGCCGGAGCTGTCGCTGTCCCATCCGCACGACATCCTCACCATCCACCAAGATCTGGCCGCTGTCTGGTTTAAGGAGGCCAAGGATGAGCTTGAGGGTCACGCTCTTCCCCTGACCGCTACCCCCCGCAATTACTGTGGTCTTGCCTTTAGGGATAGCCCAGCTCACTGCATTCAATACCCGTTGCTGGCGGTCGCTAAAGGTCTTCGTCACCTGGATGAACTCAATAGCGGTCTGGCCTAGGGAAGCTGTACTATACGTCATTCCTCTTTCCATTACAACAGCACAGCTGTGAGCAAGTAATCAAAGATCAAGACAGAGATGGAAGACAAGACCACTGCTTGTGTCGTTACCTTACTGACACTCTCTGCACCAAAGCCTGCACCCCGAATGCGATGGACAAAGTATCCTCGTCCTGTACTGATCCAGACGACAAGCAAGGCAAAGACGAATGATTTGATCACACCTAAACGAATTTCATGATTCGTGATACTGACCATCATACTGTTCATATACGAGCCTGCATTCGCCCCCATCAGTTGGACTCCAGCGACATAGCCACCGTAAATCCCAACCACGTCGAACAGCGCAGTCAGTAGTGGCACAGAAAGGATGGTCGCCAGTAGCTTTGGGGAAATCAGGTAGCGAAAGGGGTCCACTGCCATACACTCCAGTGCGTCTATCTGCTCACTCATCCGCATGATACCTATTTCCGCGCACATCGCAGAACCAGCTCGGCCTGCAACCATCAGGGCAGTGAGAATCGGCCCCAATTCCATAATCAGGGTTAAAGAGACTGCCGAACCCAGCATTCCCTCTGCTCCAAACTTCTTCAGCGTGTATGAGCCTTGCAACCCCAGAACCATCCCCGAAGAAAGGGCCGTGAAGAAGATAACTGCGACAGAACCGGCTCCGATAAAGCTGAGTTGTCGCAACAGCTCTCGACCGCGAAAGGGTCTGCGGAACAAACCGGCCACGGTGGAGAGTAGGAACAGTCCCATCGTGCCCATATCAGCCAGCAGGGCAAGGCACTGGTCGCCGAGATGAAACAAGGGTTTGGCCCAAGCGGTGATTGTCGTGTTCTGCAACAGGGTCTCTGGGTTGATGAAAGAAAAGGTGGTAGTTTGCAGTCAGGGCAATTTACCACAACAGAGAAAAATTGCATGAATATTTTGCAGGGAAGAGGAGTGCAACCGCAGTTAGCCTGCTTCCCTGGCCGCTATGGTAGCATAACGCTGGTTTGTCTGCCAACGGCAAGAGCAAGGCAGAGTCACAGGGATACTCGTCGAAAGACAAAAACCATTAGGATGGTACCGGAGAAACTATTAGGATGGTATTGGGGGAACTATTAGGATAGTACCAAAAAACCATTAGAATGGTACAGGTGAACCCATTAGGATAGTATGGTCGAACCCATTAGGATGGTTTTTCCACGGCTATAAGAAGAGCTGTGCGTATGGATTTCTTGTTGCCGCTAGATCAGGCTGGCAACCCAGGTCTCTTACCTCTGCTGCTCGCGGGCCAGGATTGACATCAATCGGAAAATTTGGTAGATAAGAGTGGCAATAAGTATCCTTTTCACTCCCTCCCTGATCCTTTACCAGACATCAATCGCATGAAGAAAATCAGTTTGACCATTGATGCCGTTCAGGTATCTGCCGCACCGGGCATGACTATTCTCGAAGCCGCCCGTCAGGCAGGCATTACCATTCCTACCCTCTGTCATCTTACTGCGCAAAAGCCAGAGCACGGCCATTGCGGTATCTGTGCTGTGACCTGCGCAAGCCAAGGGCTGGTGTACGCCTGTTCTACGCCTGTAAGCGAAGGAATGGTCATTGCCACAGAGAGCGAAGAGGTAAAAGAGCACCGCCGCCAACGGCTGGCCATTTTAGCAGAGACCCATTTTGGTGATTGCAAGGCACCCTGTAATCTTACCTGCCCAGGCCAGATTAATGTCCAGGGCTATATTGGCCATGTTGCCAAAGGCCAATACGAAGAGGCGGTGCGTTTAGTTATGGAGCGCAATCCGCTGCCTTTTTCTGTAGGCAGACTGTGCCGACGCTTTTGCGAGAGCCGCTGCCGTCGGGTATTAATGGATGCACCTATTGCCATTAATCACCTCAAGCGCTTCGTTGCCGACTGGTGCATGAAGCATAATGCGGATCTCAAGATACCCAAGCAGCCAGAGACCGGCAAACGAGTAGCCGTGGTTGGTGGTGGCCCAGCTGGTCTGACTGCCGCCTTCTACTTGGCGAAGAACGGCCATGCGGTGACCATCTATGAAGCTGAGGAGCAACTCGGTGGCCTGCTGCGCTATGGGGTGCCTGAATACAAAGTACCTAAGCAGGTGCTGGATTATGAGATTGCCAATATCCTCAAACTGGGGATTGAGGTGCGGACAGGTCAGCGTTTGGGGAAAGATCTTCCCTTGGCTACACTGAAGAACCAGTACGATGCAGTGTTGCTGACCATTGGTGCAGGCTTGGATCAGCCTTTGGCAATTCCTGGGGCAGATTTACACGGGGTGCTGCCTGGTCTCTATTTCCTGCGCCGCTTCAATGCCGGGAAGACCGCAGACCTTCAGGGTAAGACAGCAGCGGTGCTTGGCGGTAGTAATATCGCTATAGAGAGTGCCCGGTGCCTGCGACGGCTTGGTTATACTCGGGTGACAGTGATCAACCCGAAAACAGAGTTGGCAGAACTGGCAGCAACGCCAGCTGCCCTGCGGGAAGCAGAGGCCGAGCAGGTGCAGTTCCTGTTCATGGCTGAAGCCAAGACGATCAAGGCCGAGCATGGGCTACTCGCGTTAGAATTGAACCGCTTGCGCTTAGGTGCGCCTGATCAACGAGGAAGGCAACAGATAGTCCCATGCGAGCCACCCGCAACGAATATCCTGCATGTGGACACAGTAGTGTATGCGCTGGGGCAGCTTGCCTGTGCCGATGGCTTGGTCGCTGATACGGCTCTGGAATTGACAGCACAAGAGCTGATCAAGCAGGATAGCCGTAGCGGCCTAACCAATATAGACAAGGTCTATACTGCGGGTGAGGCTAGCAATGGCTCGAAGGCTCTGATTCAGGTGGTTAGTTCAGCCAGGAAGGTGGCAGAGACCATCCATACTACCTTGACAGGAGCAAGCAAGGCACCAGCAGAACTGCGCTTCAACTTCACCAGAGGCAAGGCTTTTGCTGATGTCAACCTAAGTACCTTTACTGGTCTGGCTGTAGAAATGCGGGCTAAGATGCCTGAGCGTCCCTTTCAGGAAGCTGTACAGGACAAGGAACCAATCCGCCTTGGCTTAGATGAGGAGTCAGCTCGCCGTGAGGCAAAGCGTTGCCTTTCTTGCGGCTGTCTCGCCTATGACCGCTGCGACTTCAAGCAGCTCTGCCTAGATAATAGCATTGATCCGAATAAGGTCTGTCAAGCCAGTGCGCCACGCTACAGCAAAGACAGCTCGCACGCTATGCTGGAGGTGGATCTCAACAAGTGCGTCTATTGCCGCCGCTGCGCTAACGCCTGCGAGTATAATGCCCTTGACCTGACCTGTGCTTCTACGGATGCCCAGGGCCGGGCAGTAGATATCTCGTTGCGCTTCAATGACAACTGCGTCCACTGCGGCAACTGTGCTGACCACTGCTCCACTGGCAGTCTGCGTAAGAAAGATCTCCTCGTCCCAGTAACTGAGGAAGCAGTACGACAGGTGCGCACCACTTGCCCTTACTGTGGGGCTGGTTGCCAGATGCTACTGAAGGTGAAGGGTAACACGATCATGGAGGTGAACTCTGAACCAGACCTAGCACCTAACTACGGGGCACTCTGTGTCAAAGGTCGGTTTGCCTTCAACTTTGTCCACAGTCGGGAGCGGCTGACTTCTCCGTTGATCCGTCGGAATGGAGTACTTCAGGAGGCTACATGGGACGAAGCATACAGCTTCATTGCCAACAAGCTCACTGCCATTAAGGAACAGCATGGGCCAGATAGCGTGGCAGGCTTTTCCTGTGCCAGAGCGACTAATGAAGAGAACTTCCTGATGCAGAAGTTCATGCGCACCGTGATCGGGACGAACAATATAGATCATTGTGCAAGGCTCTGACACGCGCCAACCGTGGCCAGTTTGGCCATCACCTTTGGTTCCGGCGCAATGACCAACTCCATTGCTGATGCTGTGCATGATAAGACAGACCTCTTCTTGATGATCGGCAGCAACCCAGATACCAGTCACCCAACTATAGGTCTGCGGATTCATCAGGCAGTAGCTCGCGGTGCCAAATTAGTTGTGGTTGACCCGAGAAAGACCCAGTTAGCCGAACTGGCTGATCTCTGGCTCAGGATTATCCCTGGCACAGATGTGGCTTTACTGAATGGCCTGATGCACATTATCCTCAAAGAGGATCTCTGGGACAAGCAGTTCGTGGCAGAACGGACTGAGGACTTCGATGAACTGCAAGCAACCATTGCCAAGTATCCACCTGAGTTAGTCAGCCAGATTACTGGTCTCTCTGTGGCGCAGCTGGAACAAGCTGCCCGGATGTATGCAGGTCCAGGCCGCCATGCTATCTATCATGGCATGGGTATCACCCACTACACAACTGGCACCGACCGAGTTAAGGCTATTGCGAATCTGGCGATGCTCTGTGGCAAGGTAGGCGTGGAAGGAGGTGGCTGTAATCCGCTCCGTGGCCAGAACAATGTCCAGGGTGCTTGTGACATGGGTGCGCTCTTTAATACCCTGCCAGGCTATGGTGGCTTGAGCAATGACGAGCTGTTCGACCGCTATGAGCAACGCTGGGGCGTAAAGCTCCCTCGTAAGCCAGGCAAGCCAGCGACAGAGGTCTGGGATAACATCATGAAGGGCGAGATCCGCGCTCTGTATGTCTTTGGTGAGGATCCGGCGATTGCGGATGCCAATATTGGTCATGTCCATCACGCCTTAAAGGAACTGGACTTGCTCATTGTCCAGGATATCTTTCTCACAGATACAGCAAAGGAAGCTGATGTAGTGCTGCCAGCCGCTTGTTTTGCCGAAAAGGATGGTACCTTCACCTGCACGGAACGTCGCGTGCAACGAGTACGCAAGGCCGTAGAGCCGCCTGGCCAAGCCAAACCTGACTGGCTCATCTTCACGGAGCTGGCTGCCCAGATGGGCTATAAGATGGATTACCAGAAGGCAGAGGATATCTTTACTGAAGTCTGTGAACTGCTGCCGCAGTATCATGGTCTCAGCTATAGCCGCTTGGAAAAGGGAGGCCTGCAATGGCCAGTGCCTGACCAGCAGCATCCCGGCACTCCAGTCCTACATACCAAGAGCTTTACGCGGGGCAAAGGGCTGTTTGTCCCAGAAGACTACTTGGCCCCCAAGGAACCCACCGATGCTGAGTACCCGCTGCTCTTTACCACAGGCCGCCATTATGCTCGCTACAACTTCAGCAGCATGACAGGCAAGACCGTGGAGATAGACGACATCGCGCCTGAAGCCTTAGCAGAAGTCAACCCGGTAGATGCGGCCCAACTGGGGATGCA
This sequence comes from Candidatus Electronema sp. PJ, assembly GCF_048287395.1. NCBI lineage: Bacteria > Pseudomonadati > Thermodesulfobacteriota > Desulfobulbia > Desulfobulbales > Desulfobulbaceae > Candidatus Electronema > Candidatus Electronema sp. PJ. Next base: position 87,130 of record NZ_JBLWEO010000046.1, read on the forward strand.
GGAAGGCGATATGCTCCGTCTGACATCGCGGCGAGGCTCTGTGCTGATCAAAGCAACCATCACCGAACGCAGCCAGCAAGGTACGATCTTCACCACCTACAACTACGCAGACACCCCGGTCAACTTCCTCACTCTGGATGCCTTAGACCGCCTGTCCAGAACGCCGGAGTACAAGCTCTGTGCGATTAAGGCGGAGGTGGTGCGGGAGGAACACTGAGCTGAGTAGCTCCTGATGGTGTACGCAGTAATTTTGTTGCCGTATTTTTTGCATCACCCTGAGTTAAGGCTCCTTTCTTGCTCGCTTACAAAGGAGTTGTACTTGGCAAGAAAGGAGTTCTGCCGACTTGGAAAGGAGTTGTACTCGGTAGAAGAGGAGTCCGGCTGAGTTGCCAAGGAGTTTTGCTTGGTAGAAAAGGAGTCTGGCCGAGTACCAAAGGAGTTCAACCAAGCCGCAGAGGAGTTCTGCCGACTCCAACTCCTTTGCAAATCGGCCAGACTCCTTTGTGGCTTAACAGGAAAGGAGTTTGGCCAAGCCGAACTCCTTTCTGGCCGAGCCAAACTCCTGGGCAAACGAGTAGGAATCTTCCCTGGCGTATGCTATATTGCGGCAGAAGCACGCAATAATCAGTCACGGTCATGCGGCTTTTTTGGCATGACTCACAGCACGCAGTTCAGGCTCTAAGGAGAACAGATGAACAAGACAGCATTGTTTCTCAGCATCATTGCAAGTTTGTCCGCAGGCTGCGTAATAGCGCAGCAGCAAAACAGCCAAGATGCCATGCGCTTCATTGCCATTGGCGACACACCCTATTCGGAAAAAGAACAGCTGCGGCTTCAGCAGGAGATTACCCCGGCTATCAAAGCGGCGGGCGTTCCCTTTGTCGTGCATTATGGCGACATCAAAGGCGGCAGCGAAACCTGCGCTAAAGAGCTGCTCACGCGGCGGCGGGACGAGGTTTTGAACCTGCTGCCGGGCCGGGTCTTTTACACGCCGGGAGACAACGAATGGACAGACTGCGACCGCACCACCTTGCAGCAGCCGGTCTCCGAGCTGGCCAGCCTTGATCTGCTCCGGCAGCTCTTTTTCGCCCAGCCGATGAATCTGCCGGAAAGCTGGCAGTATGCCAGGCAGCCCAATTTCCCGGAGAACGCTCGCTGGATGCAGGACGGCGTGATGTTCATCACCGTGCATCTGGTCGCCACCAATAATGGCCGCCGCGAGATACTTCGGGATGACGCTGAGGCCGCTTTGGCCTTGGTTGAGGCGCGGGATCAGGCCAACCGGGTCTGGATGCAGGAGTCGTTTGACGCGGCCTTGAAGGCTGACGCCAAGGCGATGGTGCTTGTGACGCAGGCAGATGTGACTGCGCAGGAGGCAGGCGGCCCTTGCACTGGCGTGAACCGCATGAACTGCGATGCCTTTTTGAGTTTCCGTGACAACCTGCGCCTGAACGCCCGCAACTTCGCCAAGCGGGGCGAGGCCCGCAGGCCGGTGCTGCTGGTGCATGGCGATACCAATCCCTATTGCATGGACAAGGACTTCGGCGGGCAGCAGGCTCCGAATCTGTGGCGGTTGAACGCTTGGGGCGATTATCAGGATCCGGCGGATGCGACCGTGATCACGGTGCAGCCCGACAACCGGCAGCAGCCTTTTGCCGCCCAGACTTTGCTGGGGTATCAGGCCCCGGCGGATAGATGTGAATAACGTTTTAATATGCAACCACTCCGCAAACTACTGAACCTCTTCGCCCCCATCCCGCTCTCCGGCTGGCTGCTTGGTGCCTTTGCAGCAGTGGTGCTGGAATACTACCTCGGCGATGCGATTTCCTATTACCTCTATCTGCCCAAGATACCAGTGCTCTTCGGCACGCTGGTGGTGCTGAAAAGCCCGCAGCTTATTCCCAGCATAATCGGCTACGACCTGCTGATTTACCTCCTGCCGACCCTGCTACTTGCCTGGCTTTCCGCGCCCTTGACCAACCGTGTAGCCGCTGGGCTGGAGAAGCTGCCAACCTGGCTGGCCACTCTGCTGCATCTTGCCGCCTTCTACGGCATCCTGCACCTCTGGGCAGGCATTAGTGATTACCGGGTGCTGGTAGTCAAGCTGATCCTCATCTCGATCATCCTTACCCTCAGCCTCAACATCATCAATGGCTGGCAGGGCGAGTTCTCTTGCTCGCATCCGGGCTTCATGGCCCTGGGCGCATACACTTCCTCCTTCCTGACCCTGCGCCTCTTTGCCAACGACAAACTCTTTGGCCCGGCTGTGCTTGACCCGGCCCTTGGCCCCTGGCTCTTCCCGCTGATTCTCATCGTCGGCGGAGCCGCTGCCGCGCTTGGCTCGCTGATTGTCGCCATCCCCTCCTTCCGCACCCGTGGCGACTACCTGGCCGTGATCTCGCTGGCCTTCATGTTCATGGTCAAGAGCGCGATTGAGAACATGGAGTTCTTGGGCGGGCCGCGCGGCCTGAGCAGTCAGCCCGACTACTCCTCCCTGCCGGTGATCTTTGTCTGGACAAGCCTCTGCATCTGGACAGTGCATAACTTCACCACCTCCATCCGGGGCAAGGCTCTCAATGCAGTGCGCGACAACGAGGCCGCAGCCAGCTCCATGACTGTCAACACCCGTAAGACCAAGATGACCGCCTTCATGTTCGGAGCCTTCTGGGCAGGCGTGGCAGGCGGCCTCTTCGCGCACGTCCTCCGCTACATCAATCCCGGCAGCTTCGGCATTCAGAACCTGGCTGAGATGCTGGCGATGGTCTATTTCGGCGGCCTCAACTCCATCGCCGGGTCCATTCTCGGCGCGGTCAGCATCAGCGTTCTCAGCGAGGCTCTCAAACCGCTGGAGCTGTTCAAGTGGATCATCATTCCCCTGATGCTGATTCTGATCATGATCTACCGCCCGCACGGCCTGATTGCCTTCACAGAGCTGAATGTGCGGCGGCTGATGCGGGCGAGGCAGATTAAATAACCCAAGAGGGACAACATGAAATCAACGAGCACGATCAGTGCGCCTGAAGCCTTTTACCGCCTCTTTCAGGCATTGCCTGCTAAAGAGCGCTTTGCTGCTGCCCGGTATATCTTGGAAGACGAGCAGGTGCGTCATCACTTCAAGATACCGAATGAGGTGACGCTAGCGGCGTTTGCGGAGGACAAGCACGACATGCCTGTGTTTACCTCAATGGATGCGCTGGGCAAGGATTTGCTGCAATGAAATACGCTGTCCGACCTTCCGCGCAGTTCAAGAAGGATGTCAAACAACTGCAACGCGGCGGCAAGGATATGGAGAAGCTGCTTCTGGTCATCAGCAAACTGGCCGAGGGCGAGACGCTGCCGAAGAAATATTGCGATCATCTCTTGAAAGGCGGCTTCAAAGGCAAGCGCGACTGTCATATTGAAGATGACTGGCTTCTGATCTACGCCATTGAAGACAACGAGCTGATTCTCTATCGAACCGGAACGCATTCACAGCTTTTCCGGTAAAGTCCGCAGCAGCTGATAACCACCCGTACCAGCCCTTCGGGAAAATCTCGATGCACGCATGCAATCCATTCGCAAGCCTGCATGCGATTCCTTCGCAAGCAGGCTTGCGATCTCCCCGTAAGCGTGCTTGCGGTTTATCTCGAAGCCTGCTTCCACTGTCCGTGCATTTGTTATTGACAAAGGCTCCTCGCATTTCTACCATGTCTGATTGAAGTTATTTTTCAAATAAGCCCCAAGCCGTTAAACCTTTCAGCACGGAGAAACAATCATGGCTATACAATGGCGGCCTGAACTCAATGCCCTGACTAATCCACCGTCCTACCGGGCGCGGGTCATCCCGAAAGACAGCTTTGGCTACAAGAGACTGGCAGAGCGCATCGTCCAGAAAAACCCGGTGTGCAGTGTAGAGCAGGCCGAGGCTGTGCTGCGGCTGCGCGATGAGGAGATTAAAGAGATTCTGCTGGAAGGCTCACAGGTTTCTTTGGAAAATTCCTTCACCTATCATCTTTCTATCACTGGCCGCATGGACGCGCCTGACGATCCATTGCCGCCGGACAGCACGGTCAATGTCCAAGTGTACGCAGTGCGGCCTTATGTTGAAACGATGCGCCCGGTCGTGAAGCTGGAACGGTTGCCACCTGAGCAGAAGGTGCCATTCATTGCTGGTGCTGAGGACACCGTGCTCGACCTGAAGGATGTGCTCAATCCCGCTGGCGCGCTGCGCCTGACTGGGACGGACATGCTCTTTGACCCCAAGACTGGCAGTGGCGAATGCGTCATCGAAGGCACCCGCGCTGGCCGGGCCGTGCAGAGCCGCTTCGCCATGATCAGCAATAGCATGATGTTAGTGGTGCCTGAGATTCCAATTCAACCCGATCATTGGAACAATGAGTACCGGGTCTCGGTCTCGACCCGCTACACAGCGCACGGTACCCTGCGCACTGGTGCGTATCAACGCCTGCTGCGCACGCCGTTGGCAGTCAACTTGATTGCTGGCAGTGGCATCCTGAGCGGGGCCGAGACCAGCCCGCTGGTTGGCGTGACTGGTGGTCAGTTCAAAGGGGCAGCAACTAGCGCACGAGTGCGGATTCAGGCCGCGCTCAATGCCCAGGACGGCAAGCTGCGGCTCAGTCTTTTAGACATGAGCGAAGGCGGCGCAGCAGGCGATGGGGTGCAGGTAACGGAGAACGGCGTATATACTCTGCTCGGCTATGCTGATTCTGCGCTGGCCAGCCTTGAGGTGATGGTGGAGAATTACACCGCCTTGATCAATAAGGTCAGGGATGAATACACGAGCCGGATGGTGGACATATTGGATGTGAGCAGCGGGACCTGAACATGAAGAAACCTAAAGTGTATATAGAGACAACAGTGGTCAGTTATCTCACTGCCAAGCCATCTCGTGATATAGTGATTGCAGGCAATCAGCAGATAACCCGTGAATGGTGGCATACTGCTGCGGAAAGGTTTGATCTGGTTGCTTCAGAACTTGTCCTGCTTGAAGCCGCTTCAGGCGATGCTGATGCTGCCCGTGAACGCCTTGCCGCGCTTGCATCCGCAACGCTTCTTGATGCGTCTGAGGAAGCAGAGGATTTGGCAAGAATTCTGATCGCATCCGGCGCAATCCCCAGCAAGGCGGCTGAGGACGCAGGTCATGTTTCGATTGCCGTCACCAACGGCGTTGAGTATTTAGCAACTTGGAATTGTCGGCATATCGCCAATGCGACGATGCGTTCAAGAATTGAGGAAGTCTGCCGGAAGGCAGGATATGAACCAACCATCATTTGCACACCCGCCGAACTCATGGAGCCTGAAGATGAAGACGACAACCATTGATCCGATTGTGGATGAAGTGCGCAAGGCGCGTCATGATCACGCGGCGCAGTTCGGCTATGACATCAAAGCTATATTCCGCAGCATCAGGGCGCAGCAGCAGTCTTCCGGCCGCCAGTATGTGCGTTATCCTGCCCGGCGCGCGGCGGAGGCAGCTTCAGCCCGCTCATAGTTCACCGCCGCTGCTCCAGCTCTGGCTTGACCAAGCAGCGGCTGGCAGCACAGTTCGCGCCGAAGAGTCTCTGCATACAGGACGCGCGCGGACAGATGTCAATTCTTCGAGGCGCAGCTCGATCACCAAATCCACCAGGCAGCGCACATGCAGCTTCACACTTTGAATTGGACATGGAAGAACCGCGCCAAAGATTTCTTTAGCATTAAAGAGCGTCGTTTCCCTGATGACCTCTGGACTTGCGAAGGCGCGGCGCGGGTTGCCGCCGAAAATCCATTCGCAGTCAGCGGCAGGGAGAAGGTGACTGTCCATCTCATCACGGCAGGAAAATATCGGGAAGGGCAGCTGTATATCTGGACTCCGGGACGCGCGGGCCGCTTTGTCTCGTCAAGCAAGGAAGACGAGCATGGGCCGGTCTATGATGTTACGTTGAAAGAGCCGGAGCGCAATCTGTTCCTTTTCAAGTTCTTGGACAAGCATGGCACGTTTGAGCCTGATTACGCCAATCGCCTCTGGGTCGCGCAGGACGGCGAGGAGATATGGGCGCACAGTCAGGCCGCAGCTGTCAGCATTGCCGCGCCTGTCAAGAAACCGCTGATCGTCCATGTCCTCCAAACAGGCACCCAGGCACCGCCGCATCTGCATCTGTGGCAGAACGATTCTGATTTCGTCACCACCATCGAGGAAAGCGAGCCGTGCCAAGACGGCTGGGTGCGGTTCAGGCATGATATATACACCGGGCGCGAGTACTGCTTCATGCTGCGCAGCCCGGATCTGCCGGGCGAGTGGGAGAGCAAGGAGGCTGAACGGAACATCCTCTTGGATGCGGATGGTGGACATTGCACCTTTGCCGGCGACAGCGCCAGACGCAAACTGGGCAAGGAAGGTGTCTGGACATTGGAAGGAGATAACCAGCTGTTCGGCAGGCAGCCGTTTGCAGACAAAAAGATTTGCCTTGAGATTGCGGCTAAAGGCTCCGGCTGCACGCTGGAAACGCCCTTGTTCCTCGATGTCTGGATCAACAGAGCGCGCACGCAACTGCATACAGGCCTGACAGCCGATGCGGATGGGCACTACCGCTTCCAAACCTACCCGGAAGTGATCACATCATTCTCTTTCCGCTCTGACAACGCCGCCGAGCAGGTAGAACGTCACTTCGTCAAGGCAGCGGATGATGCAAGCGAGATGCATTGCTACGTGGTGCTTGATCGCGCAGATATTCTGCCAATGCAGCCTCCGGCTGATCTTTTCAGCAATCCTCCCTTCGACATCGAACGGCCAGGCGTGTGGGTTGCCGACGGCCATCTCCGCTTCGCTCTGCACTGCCCTAAGACCGCCTCGGTCGAAGTGGTGGGCGACTGGACCGGCTGGCAGGACTCGCCGCTGCCCATGCGCTCGACCCTCGACGGCACCTATTGGTGGGCGCAGGTGCCGGTCGCGGATATCACTGCCGCGCTTGGCGGCTCCTTTCATGGGGCACGCTACAAGTTCCGGCTCAATCAGGTGCGCTTGGTGCAAGATCCGGCTGCCGACTGGGTGGACAACTCAGATCTGAGCAGTGCCTCAAGGCTGGTGGATCATCAGGCGTTTGCTTGGCAGGCATCTGATTGGCAGCGGCCTGGCTGGGAATCTCTCAACATCTACCAGCTTCATCCATCGAGGTTCAGCAGCCGCGACGGGCAGCACGGTCTTGACGCTGTGACGCGCGAGATGACGGCTCCTGACGGCTATCTCCGCAAGGTCAAGGCGACAGCCGTGCTGCTGCTGCCCACCTGCGAGTTTGCCGGAGACTGCGGCTGGGGCTACAATCCTTCGTTCTTCTACTCAGTTGAGTCTGCCTATGGCGGCCCGGACGCGCTCAAGCGGCTGGTCGATGCCTGTCATCAGCAGGGCAAAGCGGTGCTGATGGATGTGATCTTCAACCATGCCTCGGCTTCGGACAACGTGCTGTGGAGTGTCGCCCCTGAGAGCTTCTTTGACGGCGACACGGACTGGGGGCCGATGATCAACTTCGACCATCCCCAGGTGCTGCACTTCTTTGAGCGCAACTTGACGCACTTCATGCAGAACTACAGGATCGACGGCTTCCGCTTTGATTTCACCCGCGTTGTCCGCTTCGGCAATCAGTGGATCGCCCATGTCAAGCAGCCAGGCTCCGGCGGCGGCTGGGGCTTCATGCAGCGGCTTCGCGAAGCGGTCCGTCAGGTTGACGGACGCTGCCTGATGATGGCCGAGAACTTGCCGAATGATTGGGATCTCACCTATAACAGCGGCCCGATGGACACGCAATGGTGCGATGATTTCCATGACCGCATGATTGATGCGTGCAGAGGCTGGGATATGATGAACCGCTTGGCGGATGCTGTGCAGATGACGCACACGGCCTGCACCCGCTGGCATGAGGCAACCAACTATGCCGAGAGTCACGACGAAGTGGGCAATGAGCCGAACCGCATCAGCTGTGTGGCTGGGCCTGGCCAAGGACTGAGGCGGAACAAGGTGGCGAACGCGGCAACGCTCCTGAGCCGGGGCATTCCGCTTTCCTTCATGGGCGCGGAAACGGGCGAGTGGCGGCAGTTTCACAAGGATGGTGAACAAGCGCTTGATCTCAACCATTATGAACAGGATGGCGCAGCCTGTTGCTTGCGGAACTGGTGGAACCGGCTCTCCGAGATACGCCGTGGCAATCCGCGTCTTGAGGGTCCCTCGCCGCTCCGGGTGAACTTCGCGCAGCAAGGGATGCTGGCCTTCACGCGCGGCGAGGCCAACGATCTGTTCATTCTCCTGAACTTCAGCGGCTGGTCTGGCTGGCGTTCGCTCGCGGAGCTTAACCTGCCCGATGGGGAGTACAAGGAGCTGCTGAATTCAACCTGGGGAGACTACCGGGTTGAGTGGGAAGACGAACACTCCAACGGCGGCTGGGATGCCCACATGCACCGTGGCGACTGGCTGAATATCCCCGATTACGGAGTCGTGATGCTGGAGAAACGTTGATTGGACGTGAAGAGAATGGGAGCAGCTCGTATGTGGCATCCGCAAAGGTGATCTTTGCGGAAGGTTGCACAACCTCAGCGCATCACCAACAAGGTGAAGGAAGAATATCTATGAATCCAGAATTGCTGCCAGACTATTCCACAGAAGGCGAAGAGCAGATCATCAAGGAAATGATCAAGCTGACCATTGGTCTGATGGAAGAATCGAAAGACGGCTGTCCGCTGCGTGTTCAGCACGCCAAGGCCACGGCCTGCGTCAGCGCAACCTTTGAGATTGCGCCGGATATTCCAGCCAATCTCCGCTATGGGGTGTTCAGCCAGCCAGGCCGGGTCTTTGAGGCCATTGTCCGCTTCTCCAATGCCCAAGGCACAATCACGCCCGATGGCGACCGAACCGCCAGAGGCTTGGCCATTAAGCTGCTCAATGTTCCTGGGCAGCGGGCAATGGCCAGCGACACGGACAACAGCCAGGATTTCCTCTTCGTGGATCATCCTGTCTTTCCCTTTCCGAACGCGGCAGAATACCGGGATGTGATCAAGCACAAGAGCGTGCCGCTGATCGGCGATCTCCTTGCCCTTGCCCATCTTCAGCTCTTTGAACCTGAGCAGCTCAAGATCATCAAGGAGATCAGAAAGAAGACTGTGACCAGCCCACTCAGCATCACTTACTGGAGCGGGGTGCCGTACTGGCTTGGCGATGCTGCCGCAACAGCAGGGCAGGCCGTGAAGTATTCCGCTGTTCCGCCTGTGCTTGCAGCAGGGCCTGCTGATCCAGAGGATTTGCCGCCAGACTACCTGAGAGAGGCCGTTGCCAAGCAGCTCGCTGCCAGCGAAGTTGTCTTTGACTTCAAGGTGCAGAAGCAGGGAGATGCGCTGAAGATGCCGATTGAGAATGCCTCGGTCTATTGGGACGAGCAGCAGTCAGTGCCGATTAAGGTAGCGACCTTGCGCATCAGCAGGCAGGCAGTCAACAGCAGCAGCGAACTGGAGCAGCGGTGCGAAGGCATGTCCTTCAACCCGTGGCACGCACTCAAGGAGCATCGTCCGCTGGGCAGCCTCAACCGGCTGCGCAAGGCAGTGTATGAGGCCAGCTTTGCCGAGCGTGAACGGCGGAAGAAGGCAGTGTAATGATGCTTACCTGTGTTGAAATCTGCGCAGGCGCGGGCGGGCAGGCCCTTGGCTTGGAACGGGCCGGGTTCGAGCCGCTGGCCTTGGTGGAGATTGACAGCCCATGCTGCAAAACGCTGCGGGCCAACCGTCCGCATTGGCAGGTGATTGAGGGCGATGTGAAAGAGTTCGACGGCAGGCCGTATCGCGGTGCTGATCTGCTGGCAGGCGGTGTGCCCTGTCCGCCGTTCTCCAAGGCGGGCAGGCAGCTTGGCAGCGATGACGAGCGCGACCTCTTCCCGGAAGCACTGCGGCTGGTGGAGGAAATCAGGCCCAAGGCGGTGATGCTGGAGAATGTGCGCGGCTTTTTAGATGCAGTCTTTGAGGACTACCGCCTGCGTTTGAAACGCCAGCTGGAGCGGATGGGCTACACTGCCGAATGGCGGCTGCTTAACGCCTCTGATTACGGTGTGTCGCAGCTCCGTCCGCGCGTGGTGATTGTCGCCCTGCGGAAAGATTTGTCTGCGGCGATGACATGGCCGCATCCTTGCGGCAGGCCGCCGCTGACGGTCGGCGAGCTGCTGCACGATCAGATGGCCAGCAACGGCTGGATTGGCGCAACGCAGTGGGCGAAGCAGGCGGACGACATTGCGCCGACCATCGTGGGCGGCTCAAAGAAGCACGGCGGCGCGGATTTGGGGCCGACACGGGCAAAGAAGGCCTGGGCGGCCTTGGGTGTTGACGGCAAGGGCGTGGCAGATGCCGCGCCGGAGCGGGAATTTGTCGGAATGCCGAGGCTGACCGTGCCGATGGTGGCAAGGATTCAAGGCTTTCCTGATGAATGGCAGTTTGTCGGCAAAAAGACTCCGGCCTACCGTCAGATTGGCAACGCCTTTCCGCCGCCGGTCGCTCATGCGGCGGCGGCGGCAGTCTGCCGGGCCTTGACGCAAAGAAAGATATTCGCTTTGGCGGCATGAGGGCTTGTATGGCAAAAGATGCAGGAGCACGGACAAAGCTGAGACAGCACTTTCTCGCCAATCTCGGCAGGGTGATGAACTCTGACGAACTGCGTGAAGTCGCAGGCGGCATCACAGAATGGGCAAGGCGGGTGCGGGAGCTGCGGACTGAGGAAGGCTATCAGATTCAAACTCATAATGACCGCAGTGACCTGAAGCCGGGGCAATATATCCTGACTGACCCAAAGCCGCAGCCTGCGTTTGAGCGGGCAATCTCCAAAGAAACCAGAGCCTTTGTGTTGGACAGAAACGGCTTCACCTGCCAGATGTGCGGCGCAGTGGCTGGCGAGCCGCATCCGTATGATCAGACGCGGAAGACCCGGCTGCATATCGGCCATATTGTTGACAAGTCGCAAGGCGGAACTGATGATCCTGCGAATCTCCGCGCTTTATGTTCCGTGTGCAATGAAGGCGCATCGAATCTCACGCTGGAACGGCCCTCGGCGCAGAAGCTGCTCATTCAAGTCAGACGGGCTAAGGGCGGCGATCAGGTGGAGCTGCTGAAATGGCTTATTCAGAAGTTCCCAAAGCAGGCTGAGGAACTGTTCAAAGAGGCGCATCACCGCTCCGCAGGAGATACGAAATGACTGCCCTGCTTGAAGTCAAGAACATGTCCCACTATTTCGGCGGCCTGCGGGCGGTCAACGGCTTCAATCTCCGCATTGAACCGGGCCAGATTCACGGACTGATCGGCCCGAACGGCGCAGGCAAGACCACAGTCTTCAACCTGATCACCGGGGTGCATGTGCCGACCGAAGGCGAGGTGCTGCTGGATGGCCGCAACATTCGCGGCATGGAGACGCACCGCATCGCCGCGCTCGGCATTGGCCGCACCTTTCAGAACCTGCTGCTCTGGCGGCACCTAAGTGTGCTCGATCACATCCGCATGGCCCATTATAGTCAGCTCCGCTACGGCATCTTCGGGGCTCTGTTCGCCACGCCCGCCTGCCGTCGTCAGGAGCAGGAGATTGAGGAGCAGTCGCGCCGCCTGCTGGAGACCTTTGATATCAGCCGCTTTGCTGATCAGCTGGTCGGCAGCCTGCCTTATGGTGCGCAGCGGCGGGTCGAGATGGCGCGGGCAATGGCTACTCGGCCCAAGGTGCTCTTTCTCGACGAACCCACCGCTGGCATGACCCCAGACGAGTTAGTGAGGATGATTGAGATTATCCGGCAGGTGCACCGCGAATTCGGCGTGGCGATTCTGCTGATTGAACACCGGATGAAATTTGTCATGGAGCTGTGCGACAGCGTGCAGGTCTTGGTCTTCGGCGAGGTGATCGCGGCTGGCCCGCCTACCGCCATCCAGAACAACCCGCAGGTGATTGAAGCCTATCTGGGCAAGGAGGACATTCACTGATGCAGCTCATTGTGGAGAATCTCTCCGTTTCCTACGGCAATATCCGCGCCTTGCACGGACTCAGCTTTCGGGTTGAGCAGGGCGAGATTGTCACTATCATCGGCGCAAACGGTGCAGGCAAGAGCACAGCTCTGCGGGCCATTTCGCGCATGATTCCAGCGGAACCGGGTTCGCGGCTGGAGTTCATGGGCGAGAACCTGCTGAAATACAAGACCGACAAGGTGGTGTCGCGGCTGGGTATCTCGCACGTGCCCGAAGGCCGGATGATCTTCGGCAACCTGACGGTGGCGGAGAATCTCAGCCTTGCTGCCTTTGCCCGCCAAGACAAGGCCGCAGTGGCCAAGGACGAGCAGTGGGTCTTCGATCTCTTTCCTCGTCTGCGCGAACGGCACGATCAGCTCGCCGGAACCATGAGCGGCGGCGAGCAGCAGATGCTCGCGGTAGGCCGGGCCTACATCAGCGGCAGGAAGATCATGCTGCTGGACGAGCCGTCAATGGGCCTGGCCCCACTGCTGATGCTCGACATGTTCGCTGCCTTAAAGGAAATCAACCGTCATGGCACCACTATCCTGCTGGTGGAGCAGAACGCCCGCCTCGCCCTCAAGTTTGCCCAGCGTGGCTACGTGTTGGAGAACGGCAGGTTAGTCCTAGAAGGCAAGGCGGCTGATCTGCTCAATAACCCGGAAGTAAAAAAAGCCTATCTCGGAGCCTAAACACTGCTGCGCTGGCGGTATTTTTCGCATCACCCTGAGTTAAGGCTCCTTTCTTGCTCGTTTGCAAAGCAGTTTGGCTTGGCAAGAGAGGAGTTCTGCCGACTTGCAAAGGAGTTGTACTCGGTAGAAGAGGAGTTTGGCCGAGTAGGAAAGGAGTTTGGCTCGGCCAGAAAGGAGTCTTGCCGACTTGGAAAGGAGTTTGAGTCGGCCAAACTCCTTTGCGGCTTAACAGGAAAGCAGTCTGGCCAAGCCGAACTCCTCTTTTGCCGACTCCAACTCCTTTCTTGCCGAGCCAAACTCCTTGGCAAACGAGCAGGACTCTTCCCTTACTGAGTTGCACAGCTCTTCTCCAAGGTGCGGAAGATGCCGCCAAAGAGAAGAGTGAAGCTCTTTCCGCCCTCACTTAAGCAGTGCCCGATATCTCACTTCTGCGAGAAAAATATCTCCTTTATTCAGCATATTCTTGACAAAGCAGGCCGCTCTTCTTACCATAAGATAACCCCTCGCTTTATTCAAGATAGACTTCTTTTCTGCCCGCAGGAGGCAACTGTTCATGCAGGCACTGGATCATAACTAATGAAAGGCATCCTCCTCGCAGGCGGTTCTGGTACCCGCCTTTATCCTCTGACGCAGGTGATCAGCAAGCAGCTGATTCCGGTCTATGATAAACCCATGATCTATTACCCGCTGTCTGTGCTGATGCTGGCGGGTATTCGTGATATTCTGCTTATTTCTACCCCTGAAGACTTGCCGCGTTTTACCCAGCTCTTTGGCGATGGCAGCCAGCTGGGCCTGCACATTTCCTATGCAGAACAGCCAAAACCCGAAGGCTTGGCCCAGGCCTTTCTGATTGGGAAACGCTTTATTGGCCGCTCGGCAGTGGCCCTGGTGCTTGGGGATAACATCTTTTTTGGCCCAGGTTTTCAAGAGATCGTGAAGCGGTGCAGCAAGCTCAAGCAAGGCGGGATTATCTTTGGTTATCTGGTGAAAGATCCAGAGCGCTATGGCGTGGTTGAATTTGATGCCGAGCGACGGGTAATTGGCATTGAGGAAAAGCCGTTAAAACCCAAATCCCGCTATGCGGTGCCGGGTCTTTATTTTTATGACAATAGCGTGGTCGAGATTGCCGCAAGCATTAAGCCGTCAGCGCGGGGCGAACTGGAGATCACAGATATTAATACCGCCTATCTTCAGCAAGGCAACTTGAAGGTGGAGTTGCTGGGCCGGGGCTTTTGCTGGTTAGATACGGGCACGCATGAATCCTTGCAACAAGCAGCGTGCTATGTGCAAGCGGTGCAGGATCGGCAGGGTCTAAAAATAGCCTGCTTAGAAGAGATTGCCTATCGCTTAGGTTACATTGATGCGGCACAGGTTGAACGTACTGCCAAGCCGATGTTAAAGAACCAGTACGGTCAATACCTCATGTCACTCATCCAGGAGGAGGGGACGCTGCGATGAAGTTGCTTATTACTGGGGCAGGTGGTCAGTTAGGACAAGATTGCGTTCGGCTCATGCTGGATCGACACGAGATCTGTGCGCTCACCTCCAAGCAGTTAGATGTCACTTTAGCCCAGCACGTGCAGCAGATGGTCCACGATATTGAACCTGATGTTGTGATTAACTGTGCTGCTTTTACTGCTGTTGATGCCTGTGAAAAAGAGCAGATAGGTTGTCTAGCTGTCAATGCCCAAGGGGCCGCCAACTTGGCCGAGGCCTGCGCAGACTTTGGCTGTCGCTTGCTGCATATCTCAACCGACTATGTTTTTGATGGCCAGAAGCCTGTGCCAGAACCGTATACAGAGGAAGATGTAGTTGCCCCAATCTCGATGTATGGCAAAAGCAAGCTGGCTGGTGAAGAGGAGATTGCGGCCAGGATGCAGAACTATCTTATCCTGCGCACAGCCTGGCTGTATGGGATTGGCGGCACGAACTTCCTCAAGACTATGCTCCGCTTGGCACTGGCTAATCCAAAGCGTACGATCAAGGTGGTCAATGATCAGTATGGCTCGTTGACCTGGACGCTGAGTTTAGCGCGTCAGATCGAGCGAGTCTTAGACTGCGGCTTGACCGGCATTGTTCATGCCACAGCAGAAGGACACAGTACCTGGTATGCAGGGGCAAAGTATTTCCTGGAAGCGATGCAGGTGCCGTTCTCGCTAGTGCCCTGCACCACCGCAGAGTATCCAACCCCAGCCAAGCGGCCTGCAAACTCCATCCTGGAAAATCGTCGCCTCAAGGAGCAAGGATGCAATGTGATGCGGCCTTGGCAGGAAGATATTGATACGTTTGTGGAGATGTATAAAGAAGAGTTACTGAATGAGGCACTCCACAGTTAATCATCAGACCGGCACCAGTTCAAGATCACCCCAGGCACCCAGGTGATCACCGGCAATCACCACCGCTCCAGTTACCCCCTTAATGCTTTTGGCCAAGGCAACTGCCCGATTAACGCTCTTGCTGTCCCGGCTTTTCACTGCATTGCCAATACAGGTGGCAGCGGCATCAGCTAAGGCCGCAGAGGGTGCCAGTATTGCGGCAGCATCAGCCTGCCCAAAGCTGAGGGAATGCCCGACTGTGCCTGAAGAACAACACAAGCCACAGGGCATTTGCTCAGGCCGTAAACTAATGCCTAGTTTGCCACTCAAGCGAGATGCACCCGCATGGATGGCCACGATGCTCGCTTGCTGGCGAGCAACAAAGAGATCACCACCATTCTCGACAATCACTTCCTCAACACCTTGCTTGAGGAGTGTCCTCCCTACCTCTTCGGCAATCACTCCTGCCACAGCTGCCATTGGCCCAACGCCAGCGACCAGTGCTGCCTCGAGCATCGCCTGCACAGGCAGCGGCGCAGAGCTATCCAGGACTAACGGGACTAAGCTGGTCAGGAACAGCGGATACTGCCGGATATAAGCCTCGATCTCTGTACGCACCCGCGCTACAGCCACGAGAGCCTGATCACTCACAGGCTGCGTAGCCAAGATGTGCAAATCCGTTTCTGCCATCTTGACAACTGTGGCAATCAAGCCCGCATTATGCCTACTGCGATAATCACGCTCTTGATAGGACAAGGGGGAGTTCGGGCGCATTTGGTTAGGGGGATGTGAACGAAGCAGCCAAATCCGACCACACCTCAGGCAAGCCAGCAAAGCTGCTATAGGTGATCTGCCAGGCAGGAATTGAACGGGCCAGCTGAGTTATTTGGTGAAAACCGTGATCAGGTAGGTTGCGGGCATTGACATCGCAGCTCATCAGAAGGGCAGAAGCGCGGGCCTGAGACAGCTGTTCCACGTGCAGCACTGCTCCGCTTTGATAGACAGGAAAAAGGAGCACGCCAGGCGGTGTGCTAGCCAGGGTGCATGTTGGGTTAAAGAGACGATGGGGAATAACTGCGCCGTGCTCGTCAGCCAGCAAGCCAACCTGCTGGGCCGCAGGCAGTAACGCCTTGACCACGGCTGCTGATCCAGGCTTAAGACAGAAGGGCCGTGGAAAAGGGATGACAACCCCAGCACCGTCATTGGGGAGAAAGACGAGTTCATCACTGAGATACGAACAGCCTTGGCTAGTCAGCCAGGCCGTGACACTGCTCTTGCCAGAACCGCTGCGGCCAGGCAGCAAGATGGTTTGGCCTTGCCAGGACACTGCCCCAGCGTGCAGCGCAACCCCGTTGTGCTGGGTATGGAGAAGATGGTAAATAACTTGGTCAAAGAGAACCGCAGCGAACTGTACGTCTAATCTACCGGAGTAGAGTGTCCTGCTCTGATCAGTCAGGAGATAGTGAGTATCTTGCGCCGTGAGTTCCAGCAGAGGCGTTGTCTCAGGAGCAGCTGGGCTGTGCAGATCAGCAAAGAGGAAAGCCAGGAACGTGTGCGCTGCGTCCGTACTCAAGCGGATGGCTACTGAGTGGCCAGCAAAGGCAACTTGATACACTGTTGCAGCCAGGGCAGAAGGATTGCCTGGCTGCGCTGCATTCGCGTCTGCTTTATTTCTCAAACGGCTTGGGTGGTGGAGTCTTATCCGAAGAAGGCGGCAGCAACGGCAAAGTAAAGGAAGGCTGCTCGCCAGTCAAGCTCTTGAGAAACGCCACTACTTGGGCGTTCTCTTGATCATTGAACTTCTTACCTAACTGCAAGCGGCCCATGGTGTCAACAGCCTGGGTCAGGGTTGCGGCCTCACCATCGTGGAAGTACGGGTAGGTCAGCTCAACATTGCGTAAGTTAGGCACCTTAAACATAAACCGGTCTGCATCTTTGCCAGTAACTGCTTTGCGGCCTTCTGCTGGACTGTTAGCCTTGTACTCTTCTACCATGCCCATTTTGTGGAAGGTGTTCCCACCCACTGCTGGCCCAAAGTGGCAGGAAATGCAGCCCGATGCCTTAAACAGTTTATACCCGGCTAACTCCTGCTCGGTCAGGGCTTGGGCATCACCCAATAACCACTTGTCGAAGCGCGAGTTCGGGGTAACTAAGGTCTTCTCAAACTCGGCAATCGCATCAGTCACCTTATCAATATCAATCTTCTCCTCACCAAAAACAGCCTTGAACTCGCTGACGTAACCAGGCATCGACTTCAGCACATCCTCGGCCAAAGCGTGGGTAAAGGCCATCTCACCCGGATTGGCAATCGGGCCACCAGCCTGGGCCTTGAGGTTCTCTGCCCGACCATCCCAGAACTGCACAAAGCTCAGGCTGGAGTTAAGCACGGTAGGCGCGTTAATCGGCCCTTGCTGCCAGTTGTGGCCAATGGAGGTCTTGAGGTTGTCTGAACCGCCCATGCTCAGGTTATGACAGGAATTGCAGGAGATAAAGCCAGACTTAGACAGCCGGGGATCAAAGAACAGCTTCTTGCCCAGCTCTGCTTTGGGCTGATTGATCTCCTTGGCTGGCGTGATTGGTTGAATCGGTTCTTCTTCCGCCCAAGCCATCCCAGCAGCGGTTACGACTGCCGTCAATAAAGCAGCTGAGATAACGCCCTGTTTTGCTTTTACTGCCATGGTGCTTTCCTCCTGTTTGATAATTGCGAACGGTGCTACCTACTCCTGATATAGAAAATATTCTATCGGAGAGCAAGGGCAGAAGTCAAACGGGAAAGTCTCTATCGAGTGGAGGGCTGGCTCTAACAAGGAGGCATAGGGCAAAACGCCATGCCTCGATGCTGTCTAACGCCATGCCTGCATACCGTCTAACGCGATGTAGGCATGGAGGGTAACGGCATGCCTCGATGCCGTACAACGCTATGCCTGCATGCCGTCTAGCGCGATGCCTGCATGGAAGAAAACGACATGCCTCGATGTCGTAAAATGCCATGCAGGCATGATCCTTCAAAGGCTGCACCCATACTTATTCTGCCGCAGGCGGGTTGTCCTTGTCCAAGTTAAAGGCTGCGTGCAGGGAACGGACTGCCAGCTCCGTGTATTTCTCAGCAATAACACAGGAAACCTTAATCTCGGAAGTAGAGATCATCATGATATTGATTCCCTCTCTGGCCATTACCTGGAACATGGTCGAGGCGATGCCGGAATGATTGCGCATTCCCACGCCAACAATGGATACCTTGGCAATTGTTTCGTCACCACTTACCGACTCTGCCCCGATCTCTGCGGCGGTCTTCTTCAGTAACTCCATTGTCCGGGCATAGTCTGTGCGCAGCACCGTAAAGGTGATGTCAGTCAACTGCCCTTCCCTGGTGTTCTGAATAATCATATCGACCAAAATGCCTGCACTGGAGATCGGCTGGAAGATCTTTGAGGCAACACCTGGTTGATCTGGCACAGCCTTGATGGTGATACGCGCTTCTTTTCTGCTGTAGGTAATGCCTGACACCAGCATTGACTCCATAATTCTGTCCTCCTCGACAACCCAAGTGCCTTCGTTTTCGGAAAATGTTGAACGAACATGCAGCGGAACCTTGTAGCGTTTAGCCAGACCCACGGAGCGGATCTCCAGGACCTTAGCACCGAGACTGGCCAGTTCCAGCATTTCGTCATAGGTGATCATGTTGATCTTGCGGGCCTGCGCACAGATATTGGGGTCAGTGGTATAGACTCCCTCCACATCGGTGAATATCTCGCAGGCATCTGCCTTGAGCGCAGCTGCGAGGGCAACGGCAGTGGTGTCTGAGCCGCCCCGGCCCAGCGTGGTGATGTCGCCCTCTTCAGTTACACCTTGGAAGCCTGCCACCACCACCACCTTGCCTGCATCAAGGTGCTTGTGGATCAGCGCAGTGTCGATGTCGCGGATGCGGGCACGGGTGTGCATGTTGGTCGTCACAATCCGCACCTGGTCGCCCAGCAAGGAAATGGCATCGCTGCCTGCATCCTTGACCGCCATCGCAAAGAGCGCGATTGTCACCTGCTCTCCTGTGGACAAGAGCATGTCCATCTCCCGCTGATCCGGGATGGACTGTATCTCCGTAGCCATGCTGATCAGCTTGTCCGTTTGGCCAGACATAGCTGACAGCACCACGACCATCTGGTGCCCTTGCTGCTGCCCTCTGAGCACCCGCTTGGCCACATTCTTTATCTTCTCGATGGAACCGACTGAGGTCCCACCGTATTTCTGCACTATCAATGCCATAATAGCTGTTGCGGTTGGTTGAGATTAAAGGCGCACGTAGAGGCAAGGCCCCTACAAAAACATTCCGCAACCTGTTGAAAGCGTAAGGAGAAGGCCGTTCAGTCAGCTGCGGTAGCCAAGTTCCCTAAAAGGACACTACTTTAAAGAGCTACAGGCAATTTTGCAAGCGCAATCCGTGCTGCCTGGCACTGGTTTACCCTAGAGCCTGACAAGTCCTTTCCTACTGAAAAACGGTAATTGACAATATTTCCCTTTACACATCAGCAGGCTGCGCTATATTCCCCTCCTTTCAGCACGACCAATGCAGCAGCGGGTCAAGCTGACGCATTCCACCTACCGTTCTATGCGCAACTTGCCTGAAAACGTTTCAACACCATCTATCATAAAGGACAACACAATGTTTTCAGCTCTCATCAACACCATCAAGCCAAGACCTTCGGTCGCTACCATCCAGGCCGATGTGCTGGCTGGGCTTACGATTGGCATCATTGCCCTTCCCTTGTCAATGGCACTCGCGATTGCCAGCGGCGTACCACCGCAGCATGGCTTATACACGGCTATTGTGGCGGGTATAGTCATTGCCCTCACAGGTGGCTCGCTTGTCAATATCTCAGGGCCAACTGCGGCTTTCGTTGTTGTCCTGCTGCCGATTGTCCAAAAGTTCGGTATTGGCGGCCTGTTGCTTAGTGGCCTGATTGCGGGAATCATCCTGATTATCATGGGCGTATCTAAACTGGGCACACTGATCGAAGTGGTACCGTATCCCGTGACTGTCGGCTTTACCGCAGGTATCGCGGTGGTGATTGCCACCTTGCAGATCAAGGATTTCCTTGGCTTGACCGTAGAGGCTGTGGATGGGCACTATATAGAAAAGGTAGGGGCGATTATCCGCGCTCTGCCCTCGATCACTCTGGCGGATTTCCTGATCGGCCTCTTAAGTTTGCTGGTGTTGATCCTCTGGCCGAGGTTTCGTTCCAAAGTACCAGGCCATTTAGTGGCGGTACTGCTTGGTGCTCTTGCTGCCGTGCTTGTTCAGAAGATCAGCCCAGACTTTGTGGCCGCTACCATTGGCAGCCGGTTTCATTTTGAGCTGAATGGACTGCAAGGCAGCGGCATCCCGCCCATCTTGCCTAGCCTGAACTGGCCTTGGAACCTACCAGGCGCAGATGGCACACCAGTTGGTCTTAACTGGAATCTCATTCATGATTTATTCCCTTCCGCCATTGCCATTGCTGTCTTAGGCGCGATTGAATCACTGCTCTGCGCAGTGATTGCCGACGGCATGGTCGGCAGCAGGCATGACTCAAACGACGAGCTGATCGGCCAGGGGATCGGTAATGTGCTGGCCCCCTTTTTCGGCGGTATCCCAGCCACTGCCGCCATTGCCCGCACAGCGGCCAATATCAAGGCAGGCGGGCGTTCGCCCATTGCCTCGATAGTGCATGGCCTGTTTATTCTGGTGGCGATTCTCATTTTGGCCCCGCTGCTCTCGTATATTCCAATGGCCTCGATGGCTGCGTTGCTCTTAATGGTTGCGTGGAACATGAGCGAGGCGAAACACTTCATCCGCACTGTGAAGGTTGCGCCTGGCAGCGATGTTGCGGTGCTGTTGATCTGCTTTTCTCTGACCGTGCTCTTTGACATGGTGATCGCGGTGGGCGTGGGCATGAGTCTGGCAGCGGTTCTTTTTATCCAGCGGAGCATTAGCTTGACCACGGCCACCAAAGTAGAAGGCCGCAATCAGGAATACGGCGAGCTGCCCGCAGCTATTTCGCTGTACGACATCAATGGGCCGCTCTTCTTTGGTTCAGCACAAAAGGCGATGAAGAATATCACCTCTGTCACTCCTGATGTGCGCGTAGTTGTCTTAGACATGACCAAGGTCAATATGATCGACATGAGTGCGATCATGGCAATGGAGACGATCTGTCGAAATTTAGAGAAAAACGGCCTGGGTTTGGTTATAAATAACCTCCAACCGAGGATGATTCTCACGCTCCGCAAGGCCGGACTCCGCAAACAAGCCGGGAAGGTGGAGTTCTCACGCTCTTTGGCCGAGGGTATTGAAAAGGCAAAGGAAATGCTGTAAGAGTGTTGGTTGTTGCCATAGAGATATCACCAGCGCATCTTAAAGAACTCGTAGCAAAGACTCCTTTCTTGCTCGTTTCCAAAGGAGTTTTGCTTGGCAACAGAGGAGTTCTGCCGACTTGCAAAGGAGTTGTACTCGGCAGAAAAGGAGTCTGGCCGAGTACCAAAGCAGTTTTGCCAACTCTAACTCCTTTGCAAGTCGGCAAGACTCCTTTATGGCTAACCAAGAAAGGAGTTTGGCCAAGCCGAACTCCTTTTCTGCCGACTACAACTCCTTTCTGGCCAAGCCAAACTCCTTGGCAAGCGAGTAGAAAACGAGACCAAGCAGGAGCAAAAGGAGTGCTCGCCGCTGCAACTTGCTGGTTGTTTGTGGTAATATGGAGCGTAGCCCTTTTTCTTGAAGTATCCAGGAGATCTCTTTTTCTCATCCCCCAAAATAGAACAACCGGAGAATAGTATGCCCA
Organism: Candidatus Electronema sp. PJ; assembly: GCF_048287395.1. NCBI lineage: Bacteria > Pseudomonadati > Thermodesulfobacteriota > Desulfobulbia > Desulfobulbales > Desulfobulbaceae > Candidatus Electronema > Candidatus Electronema sp. PJ. The sequence continues at coordinate 108,934 of NZ_JBLWEO010000046.1, forward strand.
GCAAAAACATCGCCGTCATCCTATCTGGCTGCGGCCACCGCGATGGCTCGGAGATTCACGAGGCAACTCTCAGCCTTTGGGCCATTCACAAGCACGGAGCCGAGTACCAGTGCTTTGCCCCCAATGTGATGCAGCACCATGTGCTGAATCATTGCACGGGCGAGGAGATGCCAGAGCAGCGCAATGTGCTGCTTGAATCTGCCCGGATTGCGCGTGGCAAGATTATGGATTTGGCGAACTTTGAAGCCACCGCCTTTGATGGCTTAGTAATCCCTGGCGGGGTAGGCGCAGTCAAGAATCTCTGCACTTACGCCTTTGCTGGCCCGGATTGCACGGTTAACCCGGACGTAGCGCACGCCATCAAGGCCATGCACCAGCAGGGCAAGCCGATTGGTGCGCTTTGCATCGCTCCGGTTATCTTGGCCAAGGTACTGGGCAAGGTGACGGTCACGGTTGGTCAGGATGCAGCGACTGCTGCCAACATATCTGCTCTGGGTGGAAACCATGCGCCGACCTGGCAAGGCGAGATTTCGGTTGATCAAGAGAATAAGATCGTGACCACACCCTGCTACATGCTCGATTCTAGGGTTGATCAGATCGGTGCAGGCGCGGACAAGCTGATTCAAGCCATGCTAGACTTGATGCAGCTGCCCAGCGCGTAAGGAGTAACAGATGCGTGCCGCTGCCTGTTTGTCTGACATCTTCACCTGCACCCGCTGCGGCTACTGCTGCCAGGGGGAAACCACTGTTTCGCTTGACCAAGACGATCAAGCGAGGATGATTGCCAAGCTCGGCTTACCCCGTGAGGAAATAGAAAGAACCTATTGGCGCGTGACCAATAGCGTGGTGCAGATGAAGATCGTTGATCATCACTGCATTTTCTATAGCCCGGAGCAGGGCTGCACTGTCCATGAGGGCCGCCCGTGGCGGTGCGGCCAGTGGCCCTTGCATCCGAGCATTTTAACCGATGAAAACAACTTTCAGATCATTCGCGATTCCTGTCCGGGCATTAATCGGGAATTGAGCTGGGAGCAATTCTGCGTGGTGTTCAGGCAACTGTTGGCGCAAGAGCAAGAAAGGCGGTTGCTCTGCTGATGAAGTTCCTTCTCCCCTTTCTCGGCAAAACCAAAGAAAATTATCTTGACCAGGGTATCCGTGATTACGCGGAACGTCTGCGTCGTTATCTGCCAGTAGAGATCAAGGTGCTGAAAGAGCAGGGCAGACATGCTCCTGATCAGGTCATCATGGCACACGAAGCCGAGCAGCTCCTTGCCCAGGCCGCCTCGGTTTCGCTCACCGTCGCCCTTGACCCAACTGGCCGCGAGCAAACCTCAGAAGCGATGGCTGCGGCCTTGGACGACTGGGGAAATCGGGGCCTGCACACAGTCTGCTTCCTCATTGGTGGCCATCTTGGCTTGGACGAGCGGGTGCGACGGCAAGCCGGGCTGGTTTGGTCGCTCTCGCGCCTTACCTTTACCCATGAAATGACCCGTTTCATTTCTCCTGGAACAGCTTTACCGGGCTTGCTCTATCAAGGCTGGGCATAATTATCACAAGTAATGAGAGCTTGCAGAGGTGTCAGTAGCCCCCTTGCATAAGTCGAGCCTGCCGTGTACCTTGTGTGAATGAGATACGAAAGTGTGCAACGTTTGAGTGATGAGGATTTTAAGCGATCGACAGGTGTTGATCGTTCGACCTTCGCCAGGATGCTTGAGGTTGTCGAACAAGGGCTGCGCAATTTTGGCAGACCGCCGAAA
>NZ_JBLWEO010000047.1:0-4739 GCF_048287395.1 Candidatus Electronema sp. PJ
TACTGCCGCCTCCTCAAAACTCAAACCTTCACGTTCTTTGATTTCCAATACTTTCCGGCGAAAATCTACTGAATAGGCCATAAGATTCAACTCATAGGATGAAAATGATTGCTTGATCATTTTATATCGCTGCGGCGATATTTGAGCCGGACAAGCTCAGTCGCCCCGTGCAGGCCGCCGCTCCAAACCCGCCTCCTGCCCAAAAACCTCGCCTCGGCAGCTCTACCATGCTATAATGCCTCCCGGCTGCTGGGCATATATCTGCCCGGCAGCATGTCTTTTCTGCTTCTTCCTCTTACGAATGGCTTGGCTCCTGTCCGCAGGCCGCTGATCCTGAAATGGAACTCTGACGCATGGCCGACCTGCTTACCTGCCGCACCATTGGCAAAGCCTTTGGGGCGCAAACGCTCTTTTCCTCAGTCAATCTCTCCATCAGCGAGGGCGACCGCATCGGTTTGATCGGGCCGAACGGCTCCGGCAAATCCACTCTGCTGAAAATCATCAGCGGTATGATTGAGCCGGACAGCGGTGAGATCTTCCGGCAGAAGCATGTCCGCAGCAGCTTTCTTGCGCAGGAGGATTCATTTGCTGAGGACAAGAGCTGCTTGGACAACCTCTGCGCCGCAATTGACAACCAGCATCTGGAGCCTGCCGAGCGAGAAAGCCGGGCGCAGGCTCTTCTCAGCCGGGCGGAATTCACTGATCCTGACTGCCTGGCAAGACTGCTCTCCGGCGGCTGGCGCAAGCGGCTGGCTATCTGCCGCGCCCTGATCGTTCGGCCAGACCTGCTCCTGATGGACGAGCCGACCAACCATCTTGATTTGGAAGGCATACTCTGGCTGGAAAAGATGCTCAACGCCTCGCTGCCGGAAAGTCCTGCCGCGTTCCTGATGATCAGCCACGACCGCCGCTTTCTGGAGAACACGGTCAGGCGGGTGATTGAGCTGTCTGCTGCCTACCCGAACGGCACCTTGCAGGTGAACGGCAACTATTCCGCCTTTGTCGAGCAGCGGGAAACCTTTCTTGAACAGCAGCAGGAGCAGGAAGAGCGGCTGGCCAACAAGGTGCGGCGCGAGAATGAATGGCTCAGTCGCGGCCCGAAAGCCAGAGGCACCAAGGCCAAGGCCCGCAAGGACGCAGCCTACCAGCTTCAGGATGATCTAGTTGAGGTGAAGAACCGCAACCGGGTCGGCAAGGTGGACATCGCCTTTGATGCCACGGAGCGCAAGACGAAAAAGCTGCTGACTGCGCTTGGCATCAGCAAGAGCTTTGACGGTAGGCAGCTCTTCAGCAATCTTGATCTGACGCTCTCGCCCGGCACTAGACTGGGCCTGCTGGGCAGAAACGGCTGCGGTAAATCCACCTTGATGCAGATCCTCGCCGCCGCAGACCGCGATGACGGCCTCAAGCCGGACAGCGGCACGGTCAAGGTGGCGGACAAGCTGCGCATTGTCAACTTTGACCAGCGCAGACAGCAGCTTGATCAGCAACAGACTTTGCGCCGTGCTTTGGCCCCGGACGGCGATTCGGTGCTGTATCAGGACCGGTCAATCCACGTTGTCTCGTGGGCGAAACGTTTCCTCTTCCGCCCGGATCAGCTGGAAACGCCGGTGGCGCGGCTGTCCGGCGGCGAGCAGGCCCGTATTCTCATTGCTGCGCTGATGCGCCAGCCTGCGGACGTGCTGCTTCTCGACGAGCCGACCAACGACCTCGACATCCCTTCCTTGGACGTGCTGGAAGAGAGCCTGAGCGAGTTCCCCGGCGCATTGGTTCTTGTCACCCACGACCGTTTCATGCTCGACCGCCTCTGCGATCAGGTGCTCGGCTTTGATGGCAAGGGCAACGCCTCGTTCTTTGCTGAGTATGCGCAGTGGCTGCGCACTCTTGCTGAAGACGCAGGCCCTCCGCCAAGCAGCAAGAAAACGCCGTCTGCTGCGCCGGATGTCAAGAAAGCAGCGAAAAAACTTTCCTACAAAGACCAGCGCGAGTATGATTTGATGGAAGAAAGCATCCTCGCCGCTGAAACCCGGCAGGAGGAGCTGGAAGCGCGGCTGCACGAGCCGGAACTTGTTGCTGATCCGGCCAAGCTCGCTGAATACTGGGAAGAGCAGGCAGCGGCAGCGCAGGAAGTCGCCCGCCTGTACGCCCGCTGGGAAGAGCTGGAGCAGCTGAAGAATGGAGAATAAGCAGCCTGCTCCTTGTCCGGCCTGCGGCGGCAGCGGCCAGCTCAGTTCCTTCAAAGGCGAGAGCCGTTTTCTGCTTTCCGTGGAGGAATGTCCGCTTTGCTGCGGCACCGGTCTGGCGGAAGAAACGCCGTCCGGCTCCGACCCTGAACCGTCAACTCACACCCCAAGGTGATTCCATGTATGCAGCTTTGCGCAAGCTGACCCCGTTCTTTCTGGTCTTTTTCACCCTCGTCTTTGCCGATGCTGGTCTGGCAGTGCTGGACGCAGAAGCCCGTTCCCGCAGCGGTGGACGTTCATTCAAGCGTTCCGCGCCCAGTGCACCGAGAAGCGCGCCTGCATCAGGAGCAACAGCGCGTCCGTCCAACTCTGGTTTTGGCCGTGGTTTGGCAGGCGGTTTGATCGGCGGAGCTATAGGTGGTCTGCTCCTCGGCTCGCTGTTTGGCGCGAACGGCTCAGGCATCGGCATCCTGCCTATTCTCCTGCTCGGCGTGGCCGGATATTTTTTCTACCGCCGCTTCATGGCTAAACCGAGCAGCGGCCTGTCAGCGTATCAGCCGTTGAGCAGTTTCAGCAGGTCTGCGCCCCCGCCTGCTGTTGATTCTCTTGAAGCAGGCTTGGCGGAACTCCGCAGCACTGATCCTGATTTTGATCCGCAGCATTTCACCGAAGTGGCCTCTGATGTCTTTTTCAAGGTGCAGGCAGGCTGGATGCGCCGCGACCTGAGCAGCTTCCGCCACCTGCTCGGCAGCAGATTGGCCGAGGAATACGCCCAGCATTTTGCTGATATGGCGCAGAAAGGCATCATTAACAAGCTGGAGTCCATTGCTGTCCGCAAGGCGGAGATTGTTGATGCAGGCAGCGTCAACGGCGAGGATTTCGTCACCATCCTCTTCACCGCCAACCTGCTTGATTACACAGTGGATGAGAAGAGCGGCGAGCTGCTGGAAGGCAGCATGACTGAGCCGGTGAAATTCGCAGAGAAATGGACATGGGCCAGACCGGTCAACACTGAGGCATGGCTGCTGGAAGGCGTTGAGCTGGCAGACTGAAACGACAAGCAAAGAGGAGAAGACGATGACTGCGGCAAAAAAAGGGAACTGTGTGAAAGTCCATTACACCGGCACCTTGGAGGACGGTAGGATGTTAGGATGTTTGACTCACAATGTCGTCTCGCTTGCCGTTACCTGTGATCTCAATTATCTTGTCAATCACAACACCTTTGCTTATACACGTCATCGCTTTTGAAGAATGCGGGTATGATAAAGAAGGTTACAACATCGATAACTCATGAAGGCAAGTGGTGCAAGCAGTACGGCGTATTTCCGCATAGCCCGTGGCTTTGCCAGAGCATCATGGTGATGGCGGCTCATCAGCCACCTTCACGGTGATGTGATCCGCCTCTTTGTTGCGCAGGGTGAGTGTGCCACCCATGACCCGCAGGGCAACCGGGTCTTTGAGAGGAGCGCGCTGCTTGACTGTAATCTCGGTACCAGGCACAAGGCCCATCTCGCGGATACGACGGCCAAGCTCGCCGCCAACTCGGACCGCCGTGATGGTACCGCTCTGGTTAATCGCCATTTGGCGCAGGTTAATTTCAGGCATGATGTGTTGGAAGGAGAACGTTTGTTAGCTCAAGAGGCTGTATCATAGCGGCTTGCTGCCGCATGTCAATCTGTTTTGCAGGAATTTTACTCGACAAATATCCTGTCAGTTTTATCACATACAGTTCATCGTCAGGTTTGCTCCTCAATCAGGAACAGGAACGTCAGTTCTTCCTTGACAAAGGAACTTGCTCTCTAATAGGATGACACTATACCGTTTCCGCAGGGAGAGCAATTCCTTAACCCCCTTAAAAGGAGGATGCAAACATGGCTGCTATAGCTTATGCAGGACGTACCGAACCCGGCAACACAAATTGGAAGCAAGTTGCTAATGGTCGTGGTGTCTATGTTGATGTTGACACATCGGCTGCTCATTTTAATACTACGAGAAACATACCAGTGTACATCACCTCGTTGGGCGGCAAGAACCAGCATTGGGCAACAACAGGAGCTACATCTATCTACAAAGCAACTTATACCGGTTTCCGTATATTTGTCAGATGGATAGATGGCAGTCCTATTACACCAGACTATGCCAATGACGTTGAATGGCACATCAACTGGCTGGGCAGACAGGAATAGGCAGAGTCATGATCTTCGTCCTCCTCCTTCAATGTGTGCTTCTCCTTGGCTTGCTCTGCGTAGCCGAGGCTGAAGGAGGTATTTTGTTCTGACGCTCAGAAGAGCAAAAACAATCCGGCAGCCACGGTTCAACGCACGAGCCGTGGCTTTTTTATTGTCCTCACTTGGGAGGGTTAAAACCCCCACCTTTAGGTGGCAGCTTCAGCGTCTCTTGAGTTAAACTAGGGGGATGGAAACATATCGTCATGGAACGCATACTGTATTTTCAATACATCTGCATTTGGTGTGGATCACAAAATACCGCAAAAAACTTTTGAAAGACGAAGTGTCTTTCCGCGTCCGGGACATGATCAGGGAAATCTGCCGACAA
>NZ_JBLWEO010000048.1:0-50449 GCF_048287395.1 Candidatus Electronema sp. PJ
CGTCACGGGCGAGCTGGGGCCGCCGAAGAACAGTGACCCGGAGGTGGTCCGCGCCAAGGCGAGGCTGCTCAAGGGCAAGGTGGATGCGGTCAACATCACCGACTGCCAGACCGCCATTGTGCGCATGTCGTCCATCGGCGCGGGCCTGCTGACCCAGGCTGAGGGCGTGGAGCCGGTCATCCAGATGACCTGCCGCGACCGCAACCGGATCGCGATGCAGTCCGACATGCTGGCGGCTGCCGCCTTGGGGCTGAAGAACCTCCTCTGTTTGACGGGCGACCACCAAAAGTTCGGCAATCATCCCGGCTCCAAGGGCGTGTTCGACATGGACTCGATCCAGATGCTCGGCATGATGCGGGACTTGCGCGACGCGAAGAAGTTCCAGTGCGGCGAGGAGCTGAAGGGCAAGGCCCCGGAGCTTTTCCTCGGCGCGGCGGCCAACCCCTTCGCTTGGCCATTCGAGTTCCGGGCCGTGCGCATGGGCAAGAAGATCGCCAATGGCGCGGACTTCATCCAAACCCAGATCATCTACAACGTCGAGAAGTTTGCGGAGTTCATGAGGCAGGCCAGTGACCTTGGCCTGACCGAGAAGGCCTACATCCTCGCCGGTGTGACCCCGCCCAAGTCCTTGGGCATGGCCCGCTACATGAAAAGCTCGGTGCCGGGCATGGATGTGACCGACGCGGTGATCGAGCGGATGAAGGGCGCGAAGAACCAGAAGCAGGAAGGCATCAATATCTGCGTCGATATCATCAATCAGGTCAAGGAGATTCCGGGCGTGGCTGGTGTCCATGTCATGGCGATTGAGTGGGAGGAGGCGGTCGGTGAAATCTGCGAGAAGGCCGGTCTGCTGCCCCGTCCGACCTTTGCTGAGGATGCCGCCGCTGTTCAGCCTGTCAAAGAGAGTGCGGCCCCTGTTGCCGAGACCATCGAGGTGCGCGGCGCGGCGGCTGATGAGCTGCTCAATCAGGCCAAAGCCGAAGCCGAGAAGATTATAGCCGCAGCCCGTGCCGAAGCGGAGGCCCTCAAGGCCAGCTCCGCCGCTGTCCGGCCCCAGGCGGCGGAAGAGATTAAACCTGCCGCAGCAGCGGCTGACGATGCGGGAGAGCATGAGATGAATGAGAAAGAGCGCGTGATGGCGTTGGAGTCGGTCAGCATCGGCCTGAAGGCGTTGAAGAGCGCCTACGGCCTGAGCGATGACCAGTTTGAAGCCCTGATGAACTTTGCCAGGGCTGAGGCTGTCCTCAAACGCGAGCCGGAATGCTGCGCCAAGAAGCCAGTTGCGGCTCCTGTGGCTGCGCCGGTCGCTCCGGCAGCTCCGGTTGTGGATGACTCGGCAGCCAAGGCGGCAGCAGAGGCCAAATTGAAAGCCGAAGCGGATGCAGCTACAAAAGCGGCGGCAGAGACAAAAGCCAAGGAAGAGGCTGCGGCCAAAACGAAGGCTGAAGCCGAGGCAAAGGCCAAGGCAGATGCGGAAGCCAAACTGAAGGCGGAAGCAGAGGCCAAGGCTAAAGCTGATGCCGAAGCAGCCGCGAAAGCTGCGGCAGCAGTTAAGCCCGCTCCGGCTGCTGCTTCGGCTGACTTTGCGGCTCCGGCATTAGCAACCGGCGAGGCCCCCTTTGCGGAACGCGCCGCCAAGGTGCCTGCCTCCAGCTACAAGGTCAATTATTCCGGTGCAATCCGCGAAGTGACCCTTGGCAGCGGCAATAAGACCGTGACCGTGGGCGGCTCGACCTCTCTGCCTTTCCATCTCTTTGAAGGGGCGATGAAGAACAAGCCGCTGATCGCGATGGAAGTGATGGACATCCGCCCGGACAACTGGCCCGCCACACTGAGCAGGCATTTCGAGGACGTGATGGGCGACCCGGTGGCTTGGGCGCGCAAGTGCGTGGATGTCTATAAGGCTGACGCGATCAACATCTGGCTGGCTGGCACTGATCCCAACGGCGCGAACCGTTCGGCCAAGGATGCGGCGCAAGATGCGGCCAAGGTGATTCAGGCTATTGACGTGCCGGTGATTGTCTGGGGCTGCGGCAATGCGGACAAGGACACCGAGACGCTGCGCGAAGTCACCTCGATGATTGGCGACAAGAAGGTCTGCCTTGCCCCGCTGGAGGACAGCAACTACCGCTCCATCGGCGCGACCGCAATGGCCTTCCGCTACCCAGTGGTGGCTGCTTCGCCGATTGACGTGAACCTTGCCAAGCAGCTCAACATCCTGCTGGAGAACCTCGGCGTGGGTCTTGACACCGTGCTGATGGATCCCTCGGTCGGTGCGCTCGGCTACGGCATTGAGTACACCTACTCGGTCATGGAGCGCATCCGCCTCGCCGCTCTCACCCAGAAAGACGAGAAGCTGCAAGTGCCGCTCATCTGCAACTTGGGCCGCGAAGTCTGGAAGACCAAGGAGGTCGGCCTGCCCAGCGATGCGATGCTCGGCGACCAAGAGCGGCGCGGCATCATGATGGAGGCGGTCACTGCCTCCTGCATGTTGATGGCGGGCGGCGAGGTGCTGATCATGCGTCATCCCAAGGCGGTCAACATGACCAAGTCCCTGATCAACGGGCTGATCGGCTGATCGGCACGGAACGAATTGAACCTCTGAGAACCGCAAAGGGAGTTAGTTTCAATGTCGAAAATCATCTGTTCCGCAGCCATACGCGGTGCCCATAAGATCGTGGACATGGCGGAAGCCAGCTACGAGGAGGCTCTGAAAAAGTTCGGGCCTGAGCACGAAGTTTCCTTCCCCAACACTGCCTATTATCTGCCGATCATTTATTCGATGCTCGGCGCGAAGGTGGAGAAGCTGGGCGACATGAAGGCAATTTTCCAAGAATGCCGCACGCTGCTGCCCGCGATAGTCAGCGACAATATCTGGCTGCCGTATCTCGCGCCTGCGCTGGACGCGGGCATGGCCACCTATTTTGCTGAGGAGATGTACGAAGCCATTCGTTATCTCAACGAGCCGAACTTCTACACCAAAAGCGAAGAGCCTACGCAAGAAAATCTCTGGCTGGGCGCGGCGGACGACGTGATATTCCGCAAGCGCGGCGTGGAGTTTGTTGACGGCACCGCACCGGGCTTCGCGGCCATCGTCGGCTCGCCGGAGGATAAAGCGATGGCATCCAAGATTGCCTTGGAGCTGCAAGAGAAGAATCTTTACATCTTCATGCACGATCACTCCAAGGGCAAAAACATGGCCGAGCTGCTCAAGGAGAACGGCGTGCAGGTCGGCTGGAACACGCGCCTCGTGCCTTTTGGCAAGTCCTACACTTCAGTGGTCTTTGCCATCGGCTTTGCCTGCCGCGTGGCCTTGGCTTTCGGCGGCGTGAAGCCCGGCGATTACCGCGCCAACCTGATTTACAACAAGAACCGCACCTTCGCCTTTGTCATGGCCTTTGGCCCGGTCAGCGACGAGTGGTACGCCAACGCGGCAGGCGCAATCAACTGGGGCTTCCCGACCATTTCTGACTACGACATCCCGCAGGTATTGCCAACAGGCATCTGCACCTACGAGCACGTGGTCTCCAACGTGCCGCACGAGGAGATTGTCCAGAAAGCCATCGAGGTGCGCGGCCTCAAGGTCAGCGTCAACAAGATTGACATCCCCATGTCGTTCGGCCCGGCCTTTGAGGGCGAGCGCATCCGCAAGGATGATCTGTTCATGGAGTGCGGCGGCGGGCGGACCACCGGCGTGGAAGTCTTGATCTCCAAGGAGATGGACGAGGTTGAGGACGGCAAAGTGATTCTCGAAGGCCCGGACATCAGCGACATCAAGCAGGGCCAAAACCTGCCCATCGCTATTCTGGTTGAAGTGGCTGGCCGCGAGATGCAGTCTGACTTTGAGCCAATTTTGGAGCGCCAGTTCCATCACCTGATCAACTACGTGCAAGGCATCATGCACATTGGTCAGCGCAACATCATGTGGGTGCGCATCGGCAAGGGCGCGGTCGAGAAAGGCTTCTCCTTCAAGCACATCGGCAAGGTGCTGCACGGCAAGCTGCATCAGGAGTTCGGCGCAATCCTCGACAAGGTGCAGGTGAAAATCTACACCGTGCAGGAGAAGGTTGAGGAAGTGATGGCCTTGGCCAAGCATGTTTATACCGAGCGCGACCTTCGCCTTGGCGCGATGACCGACGAGACCGAGGAAGTCTTCTACTCCTGCACCCTCTGCCAGTCCTTTGCGCCGAGCCATGTCTGCGTGATTACGCCGGAGCGCATCGGCATGTGCGGGGCCTACAACTGGCTGGACGGCAAGGCTTCGTTCCAAATCAACCCCACTGGCCCAAACCAGCCAATTCCCAAAGGCGAATGCACCGACACTGACAACGGATATTTCACCGGCATCAACGAGTTTGTCAACCAAGCTTCACGCGGCGCAGTCACCGAGGTCAGCTGCTACTCGCTGATGAACAATCCGATGACCGCCTGCGGCTGCTTTGAGGCCATCGCCGCCATGCTGCCCCAGTGCAACGGCATCATGGTCGTCAACCGCGACTACATGGGCATGACTCCGTCCGGCATGAAGTTCACCACGCTCGCGGGCATGGCGGGCGGCGGTATGCAGACCCCCGGCTTCATGGGCGTGTCCAAGCACTTCATGACCAGCAAGAAGCTCTTCAAGGCTGAGGGCGGTCTGAAGCGGATGGTCTGGATGCCCAAGATGATGAAGGAGGAGATCAGCGACAAGCTGCGGGCCGCCTGCGCGGACATGGGGATGCCGGAGCTGTACGACATGATCGCCACCGAGGAGCAGGGCACCACCGAGGCGGAAATCTTGGCCTTCATGAAAGAAAAGGGCCATCCTGCGTTGGAGATGGAAGCAGCGATGAGCTGATTCCGAAGGCTATGCAAGGGGCGGAGCTGTTTGGCTGTCCCTTGCTGACCTTCGGTGGTGAAGTGAGCTTGTTCGATTTTGAAGAGGATGGCTTCTGTTTTGAATCGAGGCAGCTCTCTTTTGAACGGATGTTATGTTATTCAAAAAAGGATAGGCTCTATTCAAAAAAGATGGTCTCCTCTCAAAAAAAGAGCGGGGGCTTTCGAGAAGCGACGTTGGGCGCGTACCCTCTGATATATGAATAAAAACTAAGGGATGCCTATTTTTATGAAAGAAATGTGACATTCCTCCCGCTCGGAGGTAGAAATGTAGATGGGGCGATTTTAGTTGTCTGATGCAAACTCGGAAGCAGACACGGAAGCACTCTCTATCTTGATTCCCAAGTTTATCATTAGACTGTGTTTTATACAATGAATCCTGATACAATTGAAAATCTTACGCTGTTCAACGAAAAAGCACAATTTTTATTAAGATCAAGTTTTTCAGATTCAATGCTTCGGAATGAATCTGGTTTTATCGCTGAGTTTAAAATAGGGAGAAAAGTTGATTCAGTCTTGGTTGGAGCTGAGGGAGAATCTGTTGTCGCGGCATATGCTGTCCTGAGAATGTTTTTGCAAGACAACGATAGATTGTCAATAAACAATATAGCCAAGATATATGAAAAATAATCTAAGTTGGAACCTTTCAGAAAGAAATTTCAAGAGATAAGGTCTGAGCTGAATGAGTATCTTGACAGCAGTATCTCTGTTACATTCATTATAAATGAAACTGAGAAGAGGTATACTAATAGAGAGGCATTAGATTTGTTGCTTTACGGAACTGTATGCCACACAAATCCTTCAAAATACTCAGAGTTGAAAAGTTTAATGCGCTACCCTATTCTTTCAGATATTTTTTTAAATCAAGCGAATACCACAGCAGCATGTCTTATTAAGGCTGTAACAGCATTGTCTGAGATTAACAGAGAGGCATTGTTTATCCTTCTAAAGGAGTAACCAGATAATGCCCTACAGCTCATTCAAATCCGTTGGCGAAGTAAGCCAGAAGTTTGATATTGAAGTGCGAACGGAGCAGTTTGCAGCAACAAAGGAAATACAGGTTCCTGAGCTTATCTTCTCCCGCATAGCAGAAAAGCTGCGCGAGGATGCCTATTTTATTAACGAGTTCGCCATCTGCGAGCATATCATCAGCCATATTTTAGACGCAGTGGCGGAGCAGCACCGACATCTTCTTGTTTGGTCGCATATTTCCTTCAATGTGGATAAAGAACAGGATTTAGTCGGCGAGCCGGATTACTTGATTGCGCCGAAAACCAAGCATGGTGTCATGGCTGTGCCGCCGCTTTGCGTGATGGAAGCAAAGCAGGAAAAGTGGAACGAAGGCTGGGCGCAGACCTTGGCCGAAATGTATGCGGCATCGCTGCAAGGGGCGAAGATGTGCTACGGCGTTGTCACCACTGGTAAGGCGTGGGAGTTCGGCAAATTGGAGAAGAATATCTTCACAAAAGATCCGACACAGATATCTGCCACGGAAAATCTGCAAAAGGTCTTTGAGGTGCTGAATTGGCTGTTTTGCGAGGCCAAGGCAGCATTGCAGCGAGGTGCGATATGACAACGCAATCCGCCTGGCAAAAGAGGACAACATGAAAACAGTCACATTGCGAATAGACGACGGCATTGTCGAGAAGTTTTTATGGCTACTGAAGCATTTTAATAATGAAATAAAAATATTGGATCAGTCAGAGTATGTCAGCGATGATGAATATTTGAGATCGATAAACGGGATGGTTCACAGCATTCAAGAGGCCAGAAGAGAGCCGGATTGCAATGGTGTCACACTCGATAAGCTGGAGTGGTGATGTACACCGTCAAGTTCATGACGCAAGCCCAAAAGGATGCTAAAAGGTTGGCATCCAGCGGGCTGAAAGAGAAGGTTCTGAAACTGATAGAGATCATTCAGCAAAATCCATTGCAGTATCCGCCGGAATATGAATTTTTGAAAGGCAACATGAACGGTTTGATCAGCAGGCGTATCAACAAGCAGCATCGCTTGGTCTATGAAGTTTTTGAAGATGAGAAACTGATCAAAGTGTATCGCATGTGGAGCCATTACGAGTAAGCGATTAAATAACAAAGCACCAGCAGCCGGGATACAGCGAATCGTGTTCCCGGTGTTCTGATTCTGATTTTTTGACCAGGAGGATAAAATGGCATTAACCGGTATCCAGATTCTCAAGATGCTGCCCAAGACCAACTGCGGCAAGTGCGGCATCCCCACCTGTCTGGCCTTTGCCATGAAAGTGGCGGCAGGTCAGGCTGAAATCGTGGCATGTGTTGACGTGAGCGAGGAGGCCAAGGCCACTATTGGCGAGGCATCGGCACCGCCCATCCGCACAGTGAAAATTGGCAGCGGCGAGGCGGCGTTCACCGCAGGCGGCGAGACCTGCCAGTTCCGGCATGAGAAGCGCTTTGAAAACAAGACCGGCCTTGCCGTGCTGATCAGCACGAACGAGGATGCAGCTTCGGTTGACGGTAAGCTGAAGCGGGCCGCGACCTTGGAGTATGAGCGCGTCGGGGTGATGATGCGCAACAATCTCGTGGCGATTAAAGATGCGGGCGGCGTTTCGCTGGCTGATATGGCCAAAAAGGTCATGGCTGCCGCGCCCAAGCAGGCCATCATCCTGATGAGCGGCGATGTGAATGCGCTCAAGGCTGCTGCCGCTGTTTGCGGTGACAACAAGCCGCTGCTCTACGGCGCAACTGCCGAGAATGCCGATGCCTTTGCCGCCTTGGCCAAAGAGACTGGCTGTCCCATCGGCGTGAAGGGCAAGAACCTGAGCGATCTCGTTGATCTGGTCAATAAGCTGATCGCTGCCGGGGTCAAGGACATGGTGCTTGACAGCGGCGCGAGAACCTTGCGCGGTGCCTTCGAGGACAGCGTGGTTGCCCGCCGCTCCGCCGTGAAGGAGAAGTTCAAAGCCCTCGGTTTTCCGGTCATCGCCTTCCCCTGCGAGATGTGCGACGACCTGATGATGGAGGCGATGATCGGCTCGGTGCTGATGGCCAAGTATGCGGCAATCGCCGTGTTCTCCGACATCCAGGGCGACGTGCTCTTCCCGCTCCTGCTGGAGCAGCTCAACATCTTCACCGACCCGCAGCGGCCAATGGTCGTGGCCGAGGACATCTACCCGATCACCGGGCCGGACGAGAATTCGCCGGTGCTGATCACCTGCAACTTCTCGCTGACGTATTTCATTGTTTCCGGCGAGATCGAAGGCTCCAAGGTGCCGAGCTGGCTGCTGATCAAGGATACGGAGGGTCTGTCCGTGCTCACCGCGTGGGCGGCGGGCAAGTTCGGCGCAGACCTGATCGCGGCCTTTGTCAAGAAGTCCGGCATTGCCGACAAGGTTAAGCACCGCGAGCTGATCATTCCGGGCTATCTCGCCACAATCAAGGGCGAGCTGGAAGAAGAGCTGCCGGACTGGACCATCACCATCGGCCCGCGTGAAGCAGGACATTTGCCTGCGTTCCTGAAGGAGTGGAAGCCGGTGAAGTAAGCGGCTAACTAATTTTTCCCTGCACTGTGGGCAAACATCTACAGTGCAGGAATAGCATCAGTAACATGAGCGTATATCAAGATAAGTATTGGGCGCAGCTCAAAGAATTAAAAACACATATAATTTATCTGCAAGGTTATGCGGAACATGCTGACCGTTGGGATAAGCGTGTAGATATTTTTTTAGCAGTAACATCATCAACGAGTATTGCTGCATGGGCTATTTGGCAAAAATATCCTTTGGTGTGGTCGGCAATTATAGCCTTATCTCAAGTTATTACTGCGATAAAGCCTTTTTTGCCCCATAAGCAAAGAGTAAAAGCAATATCAGAATTAACTGATAAGTTTCAAAATATTTCCCTGAAGTGTGAAAAGGGCTGGTTTGCGGTTGCTGAAGGTAAGCTGACAGAAGAGGAAATCCATGAACTGTATATTAGTTTGAAAGAGGAATCTCTCTTGGCAGAACAGAACTGTTTAAAAAACATTGTGTTGCCAGAAAATAAAAAAATTCTTTCTGAAGCAGAAAGAAAAGCTGATCTATATCTAACTAAAACATATCATAATATCTCAGCATAAAGGAGTTTTTATGTCTAAGAAACAACGTTCAGATTTTGAGTCTGGGAGAGGACTTCCTGTGACAAATACTCCTACGCCTAAACCACCAACAAAGCCACCTGCATCGGAGAAACCTGCATCGGAGAAACCTGCTTCCAAACCGACAAAATAGCTCGGCAGGTTGGGTAACTTTTGTTGCCCAACTTCAGGTACGAAAATGTCAGACAGCGGAGGAATTTATTCTTTAGACTCTGCAAGATCGGATAGATCATGCCAGCGCATACAGTGAAACAGAGTATCTTGCGCGGTCTGTAACGAATTTCTAAAGACTGCTGAAGATATGCTCAAAGATAGGCGAGGAAAGATCACCGCTCGTTCGCAAAGAAGTTTGACCAGACAAGAAGGGAATCCTACTCGGCGGAAGAGAAGTTTTGTTTAACCAAACTTCTTTCCTGTTTAACCGCAAAGGAGTTTGGTTAGCTACAACTCGTTTCCGATCTATCAATATTCATTTGCTGTTTAACAAGACTTCTTCCCAGACGAACAAAACTTCTTCGCTGTTAAACAAGACCCGTTTCCTGGCTAACAAGATTCCTTTACGGATAAACAGCACTCGTTTTTGGATGGACACGACTTCTTTTCCGGTAAACACGACTCGTTTCCAGAGCAACAAAAATTTCTCAGTGAACATTTACGAACAAAACGACAAAGGAGAGAGGGGTAAGATGTTGACCGTAAATATTCCTGACAATTTGACAAATAGAATACATGATATTGCAAAATCATTCTGTCAAACAGCGGAAGAATTCATTATTGAGACTCTGCAAGATCGGATAGACCATGCCAGCGCATACAGCGAAACAGAGTATCTTGCGCAATCTGCGATGAATAAAGAACGCCTTGATAAGGCGGTGCAAGATATCCAGTCTGGCAAATACGAAGCGCATGAGTTGCTCAATGATTAATTGGCATGAACAGGCGTGGGAAGATTATCTGTATTGGCAGGGAAATGACAAACAGATACTGAAGCGCATCAACGCACTGATCAAAGACATCTTGAGGAATCCTTTTTCTGGTATAGGCAAGCCAGAGCTGTTGAAGCATGAATGGAGTGGATTCTGGAGCAGAAGAATCAACGATGAGCACAGGCTTGTATACACTATCCAAGACGGCAACCTGATCATCGCGCAATGCCGTTATCATTATGATAAATAGATAATTATCCAATCAATTAAAATACTGGAGACTGCAATGGGAAAAGCACTGCAACACAGGGCCGGATCAGTGATGGTGGTCGGCGGCGGCATCGCTGGCATACAGGCTGCCCTTGACCTGACTGAGCTGGGATATTACGTCTATCTGCTCGACAAAGCCCCGGTGATCGGCGGGGTAATGTCGCAGTTGGACAAAACTTTTCCAACCAACGACTGCTCTCTCTGAATTCTCGCGCCAAAATTGGTGGAGGCCGGTCGGTCTCCTAACATCGAGATGATCACCAATGCCGATTTGCTGGCATTGGACGGAAAGCCGGGCAGTTTCACGGTCAAAGTGCGGCAGCGGCCCCGCTACATTGAGGCGGCCAAATGCACGGCCTGCGGGCTTTGCACCCAATACTGCCCGAAACACTTGGTTGATGACTACAACGAAGGGCTGGCCCTGACCCGCCCGATCCACATTGATTACGCGCAGGCTGTGCCTGCCACCTATTACATTGATCCGGCGACCTGCCTGCATGTGCAGCACGGCACCTGTCAAATCTGCGTGCCAGTCTGCCAGAGTCACGCCATTGATTTCAGCCAGCAGGCGGAGGAATTCGAGCTGCATGTCGGCGCGGTGGTGCTTTCGCCGGGATTCGGCAGGATCAATGCTGAGACGCTGTCCAAGTTCTCTTACGGCCAGCATCCTGATGTCGTCACCTCGGTGGAGTTCGAGCGGATGACCACCGCCTCCGGGCCGTTCCTCGGCGAGATGAAATGCTTCTCCGACGGGCGGCATCCGCACTCCATCGCCTTTATCCAGTGCGTGGGGTCAAGAGATTTAGGCTGCGACAACGGCTACTGCTCCTCGGTCTGCTGCATGTATGCCATCAAAGAGGCGATGGTGGCCAAGGAGCACGATCCCTCGGTGGAGATCAGCATCTATTACATGGACATCCGCACCCAGGGCAAGGAGTTTGACAAGGCCCGGCAGCGGGCGGAGAGCATGGGGATCAAGTTTATCCGGGCCAAGGTGGCCGGGGTCACGCCGTGGGAGAACCGTCTCCAGCTCACCTATTCCACCTTGGATGGCGGCCACGCTTTCAAGGGCGTTGATCTGGTTGTCCTCTCGGTTGGCCTGGAAGCACCAAAAGATGGGCAAAAGATTGCCGACATCACTGGCATCGCCCTCAATCAGTACGGCTTTGCCCGGACTGAGACGCTGGCCCCGCTCAAGACCCAGGTTGAGGGCGTGATAGTCGCTGGAGCCTTCCAAGGGCCGAAGGATATTCCTGAATCCGTCACCCAGGCTTCCGCTGCCGCAGGTATTGCCGCCGGGATGCTGGAGCAGCAGCGCGGCATGGGCATTGTTCACAAGTCCTATCCTGAGGAAAAGCCGATGGAAGAGGAAGTGCGCATCGGCGTGTTTGTCTGCCGCTGCGGCATCAACATCGCCTCGGTGGTGAATGTCAACAAGGTTGAGAACTCGGTTGAGGGCATGGAGGGCGTGGTCTATCACACCGACTCGCTCTACTCCTGCTCGGCGGACGCAGTGCAGACCCTCAAGGAGCGGATCATCGAGCATCGCCTGAACCGGGTGGTGATCGCCGCCTGCTCACCGCGCACCCATGAGCCGCTTTTCCAGGAAACCCTGCGCGACGCGGGCCTCAACCGCTGCCTGATCGAGATGGTCAACATCCGCGATCAATGCTCTTGGGTGCACGCCGGAGAGCCTGCGGCGGCCACGGACAAGTCGAAAGACTTGGTGCGGATGGCTGTTGCTAAAGCCAGAGGCATGAAGCCCCTGCCGGAGCAGCGCGTGCCGGTCACGCGCCGCGCCTTAATCATCGGCGGCGGCATTGCTGGCATGACTGCCGCTCTGACGCTGGCCAAGCAAGGCTTCCCCTCGGTGCTGGTCGAGAAAGGGCCGATCTTGGGCGGCCACTCGCCGTATCTGGAGCAGATGGCCGCTGAGGTCAAGGGCAACGCGCTAGTTGATGTCCTGACCAACGCCGAACTGACCGAGTTCTCCGGCTTTATCGGCAACTTCTCCTCTGTGATCAGCGAAGGTGCGGAGAACAAGCAGCACACGGTTGACCACGGGGTGATGATCATCTCCACCGGCGGCCATGAAAACCGGCCTGCCGGGTATCTGCTCGACGAACACAGCAGTGTCCTCACCCAGAGCGAGCTGGGCCAGCGGCTGGCCGCAGGCGCGGCCCCGGCCTCAGTGGTGATGATTCAATGCGCTGGCTCACGCGGCGACGGGCTGAATTACTGCTCGAAAACCTGCTGCACCCAAGCGGTGCGCAATGCCCTGCGGATCAAGGAGCTGAATCCGGCCAGTCAACTGGTCGTCCTTTACCGCGACATGCGCACCTACGGTTACGCCGAGGATGCCTACCGCGAGGCCCGGCTCAAGGGCGTGATCTTTATTCCCTACGAGCTGGAGCGCAAGCCGCAGGTCTTCGAGCAGGACGGCAAAGCCCATGTTCGCTTCTTCGACCCGCTGCTGCAAGAGGAGCTGGATATGGCCCCAGAGCTGGTTACCCTATCGGTCGGCATTGTCCCGGACGGCACCGAAGAACTGAGCAAGCTGCTCAAGGTGCCGCTGACCGCTGACCGTTTCTTCTTGGAGGCGCACGTCAAGCTGCGGCCCGTGGAGCTGCCGGTTTCCGGCATCTACGTCTGCGGCGCGGCGCATGGCCCTAAGCCGGTCGATGAGACCATCGCCCAAGCGCAGGCGGCAGCGGCCAAGGCGGCTATTCCCTTGGTCAAAGGCTCAGTCACGGTGGATCCCATTGTCTCTGTGGTCGAGCAGGACAAGTGCATCGGCTGCGGCCTCTGCGCCAGCCTCTGCCCCTTTGGCTCCATCGAGATGATCAAGGCTGAAGATGGCAAGCGCAGAGCGCGCACCATTGCCGCCTCCTGCAAGGCCTGCGGCATCTGTTCCAGCCATTGCCCAACCTTTGCCATCGCGATGGGCGGCTTCACCAACAAGCAGATCATGGATCAGATCGCGGCCTTTGGCGGGGCAACGGTTAAGGCAAAAGAGCCAGTTCCGGCATGATGTGGAGGGGCGGTTCGCGAACCGCCCTGCGGCGAATCAACCCTTTCGAGGTATATATAACATGAGCGAGTTCAATCCCAAGATTCTGGGCTTCCTCTGCAACTGGTGCTGCTACGCGGCAGCGGACGCGGCGGGCGTGTCCCGCTTCCAGTATCCGCCCAACCTGCGCACCATCCGGGTGATGTGCACAGGCCGCGTTGACCCAGCCTTCATCCTGCGCGGTTTTATTGAAGGCGCAGACGGCATCTTCACCGGCGGGTGACAACCCGGAGAATGCCATTACCAGGTTGGTAATTACGACGCGATGGGTGTGGATGCGCTGGTCAGAAAGGTGCTGGCAGATGTCGGCATCAGGAAGGAGCGCTATGATTTGGAATGGGCCTCGGCTGCCGAGGCTCCCCGCTTTGTCAAGCTGATCACCCGCTTCACCGAGCAGATTCGGGAGCTGGGGCCGCTGGGCAAGGTGGAGGGCTTGTCTCAGGACGAGCTGCGCGAACGACTGGAGAAGGCCTTGGCCGCAGTCTCCAGCCAAGCAGTGCGGGTCAGCTTCGGCAATGCAAGCAAGGCGGTGCGTAAAGATGCCATCTGGACGCGCGAGCATATTGACGGGCTGATCACGGACAAGGTGACCAAGACCTTGGACAAGGCGTTGGCGGCCTGATTCAGCAATTTGGCGGTGAAATGAGAAAGCGATGCTGTCCGGTTGGGCGGCATCGCTTTTTGTTTGTGCGTTATAGCACCGTAGGATGGGCAAGTGTCCTTTTGCTTGCCCACCAATTTATGTCGGCTTCTGGTGCTTATCCCGCAGGCCAAATTCCCGTCTCCAAAAATCAATGACTATGGAGGAATACAGCGGCAGGCTGATGGATATCGCTGGAGCATCATAAAATGATTCCCTTACCCTACGACAGGTTGTCCATCTCGTAGGGGCAAAGAAAATCGCCCCTTGTATTATGAGATTAGGATGGGTTACCATAATCCATCCTGAAGTAAGGAGAGCCGGATGCCGTTTCGTCCCTTGGACCCAAGAGTTCGTAATGTAGATAATGCACCGGCCTTTCCTGTTTTTCCTGCTGGAATTTGAACAGTATCAATGGCCCGACAGAGTCGGCAGCCCGCATTCGCAAGGTTAAGTTTGCAGGGAGTTTATCATGAATCACCAGTATATTCTCGGTATTGACGTTGCCAAGGCCAAGCTGGACATCGCCCTGATGCTTCCGAACGGAAAATTCAGAAGCAAGGTTGTGCCGAACACGCCGGAAGGTTTTGCAGTGCTTGCCGCCTGGCTGGGTCAACATGGCGCGGGAACAGTGCACGCCTGCATGGAGGCAACTGGATTCTATTGGGAATCCGCCGTAGAATTCCTGACAGAAGCCGGTCATGCCGTCAGCGTAGTTAATCCGGCCCAGATCAGCGTGTTTGGCTCCGCTGTCCTGAATCGCACCAAAACGGACAAAAAAGATGCCCGGCTCATCGCCCGTTTCTGTGCGGAACGAAGGCCGCAGCTCTGGGAGCCGCCTCCGCCAGAACTCAAGGAACTTCGCTCCCTTGTCACCCGCCGCGACGCGCTGGAGCGCATGAGGACTCAGGAGATGAACCGCCTGCGCGATGCCCGCAGCAGCATTCGAGTCGGCATTGAGCGGCATCTCGCGTATCTTGAGCAGGAAATCAGCAGTATCGACGCGGAAATCCAACGTAAAACCGACAGCGACCTCACCCTGAAAAAGCAGCACAGCATCCCAGGACTTGGATGCGCAGATCTCGTACATGTCGCCATCGGTATCCTTAATTCAGGAAAAATGTTCGTGCATGCGGCCTGACACGGACAACAGTATCTACCCAATAAATAATGCAGGTGCGCAGGCGATGCAGTCAGAGTGACCCAACGGCTTTCACACGCGCAGCAAACGATATACCGCCTTCATATCTAAATTCCAGCGCAGGACCTCGGCTAATCGGTCTAAGGCTGGCTCGAGATCGTATAGTACCTTCTCGCCGCTATACGGTCGCAGCCCTTTGCCTGCCCGTAACCGGTTGATGAACCAACGGCGAAAGGGGTCGCTATCAAAGATGCCATGCAGATAACTGCCCCAGATGGTACCGCTGCGGTCTGAGCAACCACAGACTTCACCACCATCAAAGGCGAGCAGGGCTGCTGCGCCTGTGTCACTGCGGCCATGATGGATCTCATAGCCCTGCACCGGCATTCCTGAAGGCAGATGCGTTCCTTGCCTGCGGGTGAGGGTCTTGTCAGCAGCCAACTCGGTGTTCAGATTGAGCAGCGCAAGGCCCTTGCTGTTACTGCCTGCCTGGCCTTCCAAACCATGCGGGTCAGTCACTGCATGCCCGAGCATCTGAAAGCCGCCACAGATACCGACGATCTCTCGGCCCTGCTTGGCCCGCCTGGTGATAGCCGCATCTAAACCGCTCTCCTTTAACCAGGCAAGGTCAGCAATCACATTCTTTGAACCAGGCAGGATAATGCAGTCAGGCCGACCTAACTCACCAGCATGGTGGACTGTACGCAGCCAGACATCAGGTTCAATCAGAAGCGGTTCCAGATCCGTGAAGTTAGAGATATGCGGCAGATCAATCAAGGCTATTTCGACATGCTCGCCAGTAGGTTTGGGGCGGTCGTAGAATCCAGCTTTGAAGCTGACAGAATCCTCCTGCGGCAGACCAAGCTCAAGCAGCCAGGGGATTACACCGAAAACACGTCGGCCAGTGCGGTGCTCGATAAATCGGTGCGCATCGTCAAGCAGAGAGGCATCGCCCCGGAAACGATTAATCACAAAACCAGCTAACAGTTTGCGTTCCCAAGGGGCCATTACTTCCAGATGCCCGATAAACGAGGCATAGACTCCGCCTCGGTCAATGTCACCAATCAGCAAGGCAGGGGCATTGCTGTACTGCGCCATCCGTAGATTAACGATGTCATGTTCCTTGAGATTGACCTCACCTGGACTGCCTGCGCCTTCAAGAATCATGCAGTCATGTTCGGCAGCCAGCTCGTCATAGGCAGTGCAGACCGTAGCCCAGAGCTTCTCCTTACAGCGCATGTATTCAGCGGCCCGCATATTGCCAATCGGTTTGCCCAGGACAATGATTTGGCTGCCCACATCTGAACAGGGCTTGAGCAAGACTGGGTTCATCCGCACATCTGGGTCAAGACGGCAGGCCTGGGCCTGCACTACTTGGGCACGCCCCATCTCGCCGCCAGCTTTGGTCACGCAGGAGTTCAGCGACATGTTCTGGGCCTTGAACGGGGCAACTCGCAGGCCGTCTTGCAATAAGACCCGGCAGAGGCCAGCAGCTATTACGCTCTTGCCCACATCAGAGCCAGTGCCAATCAGCATCAGGGCAGGAGTCTTTTTCGCTGGTGCTTTGCTGGCAACCTTTTTTGTTGGATTGAGAATCGCCTGGAGACCGTTGATCAGCTGCTCATTCTCTTCTTCCTGCCGCACCGCGACCCGGAAATACTGATCATCCAGACCCTCGTAGTCAGCGCAGACCCGAATGGCTACCTTGAAGTCCCGCAGCAATTTTTCTGCCAGCTTCGCAGCCGTGATCCGGCCATGCAGATGCATGAGCAGGAAATTAGCCGCACCCTCAATCACCCGGACCTGGGGCAGGGTTTCCGCCAACCTGTGTT
This sequence comes from Candidatus Electronema sp. PJ, assembly GCF_048287395.1. NCBI lineage: Bacteria > Pseudomonadati > Thermodesulfobacteriota > Desulfobulbia > Desulfobulbales > Desulfobulbaceae > Candidatus Electronema > Candidatus Electronema sp. PJ. The sequence continues at coordinate 16,866 of NZ_JBLWEO010000048.1, forward strand.
GCAGTTTCTCGCGACAAATGCGCACGGTTTCCTTGCTTTGCTGGATGTAGTCTGTCTGACCTAAGACAAAGGCACCAGCAGCCTGGGCTAACGAATTAACTGGCCAGGGCGCAATCGCCTCTTTAATAATCTTCTGGCAATGCGTCTCTGCGGCAGCGAGAAAACCGAGGCGAAGACCAGGCACAGCAAAGAGCTTGGTCAGGGAACAAAGCGTGATGATGTTTTCCCGGCCACAGGCTACAGAGCTATATCCCTCTACAAAGCCAGCAAAGGCCTCATCAATGAGGAAGAGCACCTCTGGATGGCGGTCAGCTAAGGCCAAGAGCTTGTTTCGCTCATTCAGCCGTCCAGTAGGGTTGTTCGGTTGGCCCAGGATAAGCAGGTCGCCTGGCCGCAAGAGGCTGTAGATCCTGTGTAGATCAGGCTGGAAGTCATGCTCCTCGTCCAGCAGCAACGACAGAACCGCTACTCCGGCCTGTTCGCAGGCATGACGGTAGTCGATATAAGCCGGGACAGGAATGACGGCCCGCTGAGGTTTCAGGGCACGAATTGCCGCGTAGAGCAAATCAGAGGTACCATTACCTGGGACAATCTGATTCGAGCCTATCCAGTAATGGTTGGAAATGGCTTTAACCAACTCCACAGCCTCAGGATCAGGATAATGGACTATATCAGGCAACCGGGCAGCAAGCAGATGCCAAAGCTGTTCTGGAGGCCCAAGCGGATTGATGTTGGCACTGAAATCAAGAATGTCTTCTGCTTTGCAGCCAAGTCGGCCTGCAAGGGCGTTCAGATTGCCACCGTGTGTAGTGCTCATGCGGTCAGACCCAAGGCGGTGAAGGGCGGCAGAGCGAGGATTTCCAGGAAACTCGCCACGTGCCAGCGGGCATCTAAGGCTGGGTTAGCAAAGGCGATCAAGTCCACGCCGGCAGCAGCACTGTGGGCCTGATCGACTGTGGAATCACCGATAAAGACAGCCTCCTCTGGCTTGAGCTGAAAATGATCAAGGATCACGTACAGGGCATCAGGAGCAGGCTTGGGCCGGGGCGCATTGGCAGCTGTCATGACCATCTCAAAGTGCTCTCGGAGGCCAAAGATATCTAAGATCAAGTCCATCGAGGTGGTGCGGTTCGTGGAGATAGCTCGGTGACAGTGTGGCGTGATGATCCCCAAGAACTGCTTCAGGTCAGGGGCCATCAGCATGTGCTGGAGATAGGGCGTGTAGTCGAGCGACTGCGCATAGCTGCTCACCGCCTCCATGCTGATCTGACGGTGCTTGCGAAAGATATGGCGGATGGAATCGGCGACATTGTGCATGTGGACATAGCCGATGTCCTCTTCGCTCATGAGTGGGCAGCCGAAATGGGCCAGGAGCTGATTATAATAGACGCGATTGGCCTCACGGGAGTCAAAGAGCACTCCATCGCAGTCAAAGACGACAAGCTTTAACATGACATAGAGAGATTAGATAAAATGAAAACGGCACAAACAGCACATACTATCTGATATATCTTGCATTCCTGCTCGTTTGCCAAGGAGTTTGGCTCGGTAAGCAAGGAGTTGTAGTCGGCCAGACTCCTTTGCTGCCGAGTATAACTCCTTGCTTAGTCGGCAGAACTCCTCTTTGGCCAAGCCAAACTGCTTTCCTAGCGAGCAACAAAGGAGTTTGGCCGACTAAAACTCCTTTCCTAGTCGGTAAGACTCCTTTCTGGCTTACTAGGACTCCTTGGCGAATCGGCCAGACTCCTTTGTTGCCGAGTATAACTCCTTGCTTAGTCGGCAAAACTCCTCTCTTGCCAAGCCAAACTGCTTTGCCAGCGAGCAGTGCTCTTTCCGTGCTTATTTCTCCTGACTCATCAACGCTTGAGTGATCCTCGCCAGGCTGTTCGTTTTCCCTGTTCTCTGCAAGCAGAATTGTGATAATTGCCAATATTGTCAATTTATCCTACACTTGACCTGTTAGTTGAGTTTACCTAATATGGTTGCAAAGAGCAACTTTATGTTTTATAAACTTTTGTCCGATGGAGTTTAATGGGCATGTGCGCAGCAGGACATTTATCGATCAATATTTTGACAACCATGAAAAAGACCGCCATCCTCTTCCCCGGCCAAGGTTCGCAATATCTTGGAATGGGTAAAGCCTTTATTGAAACTGACCCTGATGCTGCCGCCCTGATGGATATGGCCGAAGTGCTCTCAGGTTTCCCGTTGCGCAAACTCTGTCTCGACGGCCCACTGGAAGATTTGACCCGTGTCTTACACCTCCAACCTGCCCTAACCGCCATCAATCTCATCTGTTGGCAGCAGCTGAAAAAGGCCCTGCCTGATGATTTTATTCCAGCCTGGGTCGGCGGGCATTCATTGGGTGAATATTCAGCCCTGCACGCCGCTGAGGTGCTGTCTGCTGAAGATACGATTACCCTTGTCACCCGACGCGGCGAGTTCATGGAGCGGGAAAGCGCGGCGCATCCAGGCGGAATGCGAGCTGTACTTGGTCTAACTATTGAAGAGATCGAGAGCTTATTAGTCCAGTACAGTGGACAAGGTAAGGTAGTTGTGGCGAATCATAACTCACCGCAGCAGATTATCATTTCCGGTGATACTGACGGCTTGGAGGGGTTCAGTGAAATCTGCAAAACTGCTGGAGCAAAGAAGATCGCGTCCCTGAAAGTAGCAGGGGCGAATCATAGTCCACTGGTCGCTGGCGCAGTACCGGATTTTGCCGCCTGCATGGAAAAAATCTGCTTCAACGTACCCAAAGTGCCGCTGCTCTTCAATGTCACGGCGGCCTCAGAAACTGACCCCGCAGCTATCCGTGCGGTCATGGCCCGGCAGATCGCTTCGCGGGTACGTTGGTATGAATCTATATGCCGGATGATTGAAGACAAAGTAGAAGTTTTTGTTGAGATTGGCCCTGGCTCTGTCCTCACAGGGATGATGAAAAAAATCCTACCTGCGGGCAGTACGATAGTTTGCGTCCAGGCTGATAGCCCGGAGTCATTAGCTAAAGCCGTGCAGGCAATCCAAGGAGACTGACTCTGTACAGAGCCAGATCACAGGAATCGGAACAACAATGAAATTCGGCTATTTTTTCTTCCTGCTTGACATAAAGTCGAGCATAGGGTAAATATTTTTGTTTTCTGCGCAAGCTCTGTTCAGGATGCCGGAGTGCCATTCTTTTATTTGACTGATCATGTTTGAAAATTTAGCAGAACGCCTTGACGCGGCCTTTAAAAGGCTGCGCGGTCACGGCACGCTGACAGAAGAAAATATTGCCGAGGCCATGCGGGAAGTGCGCACGGCCCTGCTTGAAGCTGATGTCAATCTTCAGGTAGTCAAGGACTTCGTTGCTTCAGTCACGGCCAAGGCTGTGGGCCGGGAAGTGCTGACCAGTCTGGCTCCAGGGCAGCAGGTCATCAAGGTGGTCTATGAGGAGCTGGTTGCGCTGCTCGGTACCCATGCCGAAAACCTGCGTTTGGATGGACGGCAGCCAGTAATCATCATGATGGCTGGCCTGCAAGGCTCAGGCAAGACCACTACCTCAGCCAAACTCGCCCGTCTGCTCAAGGAAAAAGGCCGCAAGCCCTTCCTCGTGCCTGCGGACGTGTACCGACCAGCAGCCATTGAGCAACTGCATGTGTTGGGTGAGCAGATCGGCGTGCCAGTCTTTGCTTCTACCACTGCCCAGAAGCCAGCGGATATTGCCCGTCAGGCTGAGGCGCAGGCTGTGGCTGCTGGGTATGACACAGTGATTCTCGACACCGCAGGCCGTCTGCACGTTGATGAAGAACTCATGGCCGAGTTGCAAGAAATTTTCCACGCAGTGCCGCTCTCCGAAGTCTTGTTTGTGGCTGATGCCATGACCGGCCAGGATGCAGTGACCGTGGCCGCGAAGTTCAGTGCTGATCTCGAGATCAGCGGCGTGATCCTGACCAAGATGGAGGGCGATGCCCGTGGCGGCGCAGCTCTCTCAGTCAAGCAAATCACTGGCAGGCCAATCAAGTTTGTCGGTGTGGGCGAGGGGCTGGATGCACTCGAGGTTTTTCATCCCGAACGGGCAGCTTCCCGCATCCTTGGCATGGGTGATGTGCTGTCATTGATTGAGCGGGCGGAAAAGGTCGTTGATGAGAAGAAGGCCCAGCAGTTGGCTAAAAAGCTGCGCAAGAATACCTTTACGCTGGAAGATTTCTTAGAGCAGCTCCAGCATATTAAAAAGATGGGCAGCATGGAGCAGCTCATGAGCATGGTGCCGGGCATCAACAAGCTCCGCCAGCTCAAAGACGCGCCTCAGCCAAGCCAAAAGGAACTGCTCAAGACCGAGGCCATCATCCTTTCTATGACCAGAACGGAGAGGGCTAACTACAAGGTCATCAATGCCAGCCGGAGAATCCGCATTGCCAAAGGCTCTGGCACCTCGGTTCAGGATGTCAACAGGGTACTAAAGAGCTATGCCATGATGCTGAAGATGATGAAGAAGATCAGTGGCAAGGCAGCAGTGGTTAAAGACGGCCAGCGACGCAAGCTGCCCAAAGGTCTGCGCCGCTGATTTGCGAAGAAGAGCCGGGCAGCCGGACAAACATAATCCACAGGAGAACAGAGATAATGGCAGTACGAATTCGCTTGACCAGAAAGGGCCGCAAAAAGCAGCCGTTTTACCGTATCGTGGTGGCAGATTCCCATTCCTGCCGGGATGGCAAGTTTTTGGATATCGTTGGCACTTATGATCCCATGCAGGAGCCTGCGGCCATCCGTATTGACGCAGCCAAGCTCGCTGATTGGATGGGAAAAGGTGCTCTGCCTTCTGAAACCGTAAAGACCCTTATCGATAAGAGCAAGACTGCTGCTCCGACTGCATAAGGCCATGAAAGAGCTGGTCTCTTTTATCGCCTCTCGGCTGGTTGATGTACCGGCAGCGGTGGAAATCGCCGAGCGCGAAGAAGATGGCATGGTGACGGTGGAGCTGAAGGTCGCCAAAGAGGATCTTGGCAAGATCATCGGCAAGCAGGGCCGTACTGCACGTTCTCTCCGTACCGTGTTAACTGCGGTAGCGGAGAAGCAAGAGAAACATTGTCTTCTAGAGATCATTGAATAAGCCAGATATCCAGGCGGACAGCCTCGTGCTCATTGGCCGAGTGAGCGGTGCGCATGGGATACAGGGCGAGGTAAAAATCCGCCCTTATTCTGGCGATCCACAAGGCCTGCTGCACTACAAATGCCTGAAGCTGGCAATCAATGGTCAAGCTGTTGCCCCTGTTACCTACAAGATCGAGCGAGCGAGAGTACATAAGGACTGGGCTGTGGTCAAACTGGCAGGATGCGTTGACCGCACTCAGGCCGAGCAGTTGCTTCATGCCGCAGTCCATGTTGATGCAGAAGAGCTACCAGAGCTGGCTGATGATGAATTTTATCTCCGTGATCTGGAAGGCAGACAAGTCAAGACTGAAGATGGCCAGCTCATCGGGCGGATTACTGGGCTATTGCTCGGCGGAGCGCAGGACATCGCTCAGGTAGAGAACAACGGCCAAGAATATCTGATCCCGCTGGTACCGGAGTTTATCGTGGCTCTTGAAGAAGATACGGTGATTATGTCCCTGCCGCCCGGCCTGTTGGAGATCAACGTTTAAGCCGTGCGTTTTGACATTCTGACCATCTTTCCTGGGCTATTTACCTCACCCCTCCAGGAAGGTATCATCAGAAAGGCCTTGGAGGCCAAGCAGATTCAGGTCAATCTGCACAACATCCGCGACTGGGCAGAGGACAAACATGCCATGACCGATGACCGGCCTTTTGGTGGCGGTGAGGGCATGGTGATGAAGCCAGAGCCTCTGGCCGCTTGCTTGCGCGATGTGCAGGAAGAGGATGGACTGGGAAGAGTAATTCTGCTCTCGCCGCGCGGCACGGTGTACAATCAGCAGACAGCAGAACGCTTGGCAGGGCTGACCAAATTGGTGTTGGTCTGTGGCCGCTACGAAGGCGTGGATGAGCGTTTTTGTCGTCTGCATGTTGATGAAGAACTTTCCCTTGGGGATTACATCCTCACTGGCGGCGAGCTGGCTGCCTTAGTGGTCGTGGACTCTGTGACCCGACTGCTGCCCGGAGTGCTTGGTTGTGCGGATTCAGCGCAGAAAGATTCCTTTAGCCGCAATCTGCTCAAGCATGGTCAATACACTCGACCGCGCGAGTTTGCCGGGTTAACGGTGCCAGAAGTGTTGTTGAGCGGCGATCACGCCCAGATTGAACAGCATCGTTTTCTGGAGTCGGTGCAGCTGACCTTAGAGCGGCGGCCTGAACTGCTGGCCAAGGCTGTATTCTCCGCTGCCGAGGAGAAGCAGCTCAAAAAAGCCGGACTTTATGAGCAAGTGCAGCAGGTAAAAACTGGGCATGGATGCTGATTTTCATCTGGATGTGGCCTTAATCCATCATCCGGTGGTGAATCGGAACGATGAGATTATCGGCTCGGCAGTGACCAACTTGGATCTGCACGATATTGCTCGAGCAGGCAAGACTTTTGGAGTCACTACTTACTGGGTGGTGACACCCTATCCGCTTCAGCAGGACTTAGCCACCGGGATAGTCGGCCATTGGACAGAAGGCTATGGTCGGGTCGCCAATTCTGACCGAGCTGCGGCCCTGTCCATCATCAGGGTCATCGCCAGCTTGGAAGAAGTCATCATGGAAATGACCCGGCGACACGGGCGCAGGCCCAAGGTCATCGCTACCAGTGCCGGTGGCCAGCAATGTGGCATCAGTTATGCTGAATTGCGCTGCGAGATTATCGAGCAAAAGATTCCCGTATTGCTCCTGTTGGGCACGGCTTGGGGATTAGCTCCGGCAGTGCTGGAGTTAGCCGACTCAGTCCTGCCGCCCATTCTCGGGCCAGGGGAGTTCAATCATCTTTCCGTGCGTTCTGCCGCCTCTATCATTTTGGATAGGCTGTTGGGCCGCTAGGAATAGGTTGATCAGATTTAAAGAAAGTATTGCAGCAGCATTGATGAACAATCCAGCAGGGATGGTAGTGGAGGCATCCTTCGGGCAAACGTCCGTAAAAAGACAAATATCATGAATATTATCGACAGAATTGATCAAGAATCCATGCGGTTCGACCACCCAGACTTTCGTCCGGGAGACACGGTTAAGGTGCATATCCGCATCATTGAGGGTAACAAGGAGCGGGTGCAGATTTATCAGGGCGTAGTGCTGAAGCGCAAGCGCGGCATGATGAACGCCACCTTTACCGTCCGTAAAATCTCCCACGGCGTGGGTGTAGAGAAGACTTTTGCCATGCACTCGCCCCGGCTCGACAAGATCGAGGTGGTTTCACACGGCAAGGTGCGCCGTTCCCGCCTTTACTATCTGCGCGACCTGCGTGGTAAGGCCGCTCGTATCGGCGAACGCCAGCGGTTCCAGCAAGCCGAGGGCTAATGCCTCTTGGAAGATGCCTTCCTGTTCCCGCTGCATTCCGGCGGGGACACCTTTTCGCATGAATGTAGGTTGCGGCAACACGGTTTACTCCGTATCGCTGGAGTAGATGAGGCTGGACGAGGCCCTTTAGCCGGTCCCGTGACCGCAGGCTGCGTGATTCTGCCGCCTGAGAGCGATTATTCCCGCTGGAAAGACTCGAAAAAGCTGACCCCAGCGCGCCGCGAGCGGCTTTACGAAGAGCTGCGCCGCTCTGAAGCCCTAATCGGGGTGGGTCTTGCCTCAGTCGAGGAGATTGATCAGCTGAACATCCACCGCGCCTCGCTCCTGGCCATGCTTCGGGCCGTGGAAAACTGCGTTGACAGCGCAGGCAATCTCCCTGATTATCTCTTGGTTGACGGTCTGTTCAAAGTGCCGGTCAATCTGCCGCAGCTGGCCTTGATCAAAGGCGAATCGAAAAGCGCATCCATCGCGGCAGCCTCGATTATTGCCAAGGTAGTCCGTGACCATCTGATGGTCGAATACCATAGCCAATATCCGCAGTACGGCCTGTTGCAGCACAAAGGCTATCCCACCAAAGTACACCGCGCCGCCCTCGCTGCATACGGCCCCTCGCCCATTCACCGGAAAACTTTCCGGGGTTGTTCGGCAGTCCTCTGAAATCCAAAGGAAGTTCAGCTGGTCACGTTATCCCCATTAACCGAGTAACGCCTCTTTGCCTTCCTTTTTTGCTCGCTGACAAAGGAGTTTGGCTTAGCCAGAAAGGAGTTGTACTCGGCAACAAAGGAGTCTGGCCGACTTGGCAAGGAGTTTGGCTTGGCCGCAAAGGAGTTCTGCCGACTTGAAGAGGAGTTTTGCCGAGCAGAAAAGGAGTCCGGCTGAGTAGGAAAGGAGTTGAAGTCGGCCAGACTCCTTTGCAAGTCGGCAGGAAAGCAGTTTGGCCAAGCAAAACTCCTTTGTTGCCGACTTCAACTCCTTTCTTACCAAGCCAAACTCCTTGGCCAACGAGCCGGACTCTTCCCTTGCTTCCCCAAAAACCGGGCCAAGCAACTCAGAATGCAAGCCTTCGCGCTACCAGACTTGCTTGGCAATGGTTGCAGAGCTGGCTTGTACGCTACTTTCGCTCTTTTTTACCGCGAGCTTGTTCAGCCATTGCCGCACAAGGCCCGCAGCCGGGTGATTTATCTCCTGATACAACTGCAGACTGTTTGACCAGAACAGCCGCGCCTGGTCAAACTCGCCACGCAGTTCATGAACCAGGCCCAGATTACGCCAGAGTCCTGCTGACATTTCTTTGATCCCTGCTACTTCGCTGAGTTCGAGACCTTTTCTGTAGAGCCGCTCGGCCTGATCGAGATCGCCACTGGCACAGAAGACATTACCCAGATTACCATAGTCACTGGCAATGCCTTCGCCGCGTTGCAGGGACTGCTCAAGGGCGAGACTTTTCCGGTGCATCTCCTCTGCCCCGTTTAAGTCACCGCGCAGCCGACACAGGCAGCCCAATTTGCTGTACTGGTTGGCCATGCCTTCCTTGCGTCCGAGTGCTTGCTCCAGCTCAAGGCCTTTCCGGTGCGCCCATTCTGCCCGGTCAAATTTACCGAGTGCCTGATACACATCCCCGAGATGGCTACACTGCTTGGCCATGCCTTCTTGGCAGTTTAAGGTCTGGTGCAGTTCAAAGCTGATGCGGTGCATTTGCTCTGCTTGGTCAAGCTGGCCGCGCAATTCATGGATAAAGCCCAGACCACCAGAGGCAATGGCCAACAGCTCGCTCTCTTGACGGCGCTTGCCTAAGTCGAGCAGCTTGTTGTACGCGCGCTCTGCCTGCGCCAGCTTGCCTTGGCGGAGAAGGAGATAGCCCAGTCGGTTCCAGTTGTCAGGATCATCCTGGGTAAGGGCCGTTGTTTTTTCATAAATGCCCACTGCTGCCCCAGGGTCGCCCCAGAAGGCTAAAATCTGCTCGTGCCGGGCCGCTGCTATCGCTTCTTGGCGGGCCTGCTCGACCGCCATCTCTTTGCTCTGGGTGATCTGCGCCAGCAGTTCCTGAGCTGGGGCCGCGTTACCCTGAGCTAAGGCCTGGACAGCCTGATTGATCTGTTGAGCCGGGACATCAGCCTGGCGCAACGCGGCAATTGCTTCCGCCAGCTTCTTGAGTTGCTCCTGTTCAACCGCCAATTCTCCCCGCAGCGGCGCAACGAGTACGGCGGCCAGCTGCTCCACAACATCTGGCTGAACCTTTTCTCTACGGACAACGTTCCAAGCCATCAGCCCGAGGCCGAGCAGGAGCAGGATTTCGCTGCTGACTACTCCTAAATCCAGTGGCAGCAGTCTGAAATGAAGCAGAATGAGCAACAGCCCGGCCAGCAGTAGGCAGAGACCGCCGAGCACAACCAACAGATGCCGCTGCCATAGGCTCTTATTTTGCCCAATGGGAGCACGAAGTACGCCAGTGTTTATCGCTTTTCTCTTCTTCCGCATGTCAGTTCCTTTCCGGCAGCAAGGGCCGGAATGCCTGCCCGTTGTATTAACACGATGATCTGGAGAAAAAAAGATTTATTTTTTGACATTCCTCCATTCCGGTGTTATGACCTCATTTAAAAGGAGACAAAAGGAAGCAGGGGAGACGCACAGGAACGGTTTTGCCGAGGCAACGGATTCGACCGCTCCACCGCTCTTTTTGATTGACAAATACAGGTGATGCGTTTAAGTTCCCTTGCAAGAAAACAGCCGTTACACAGGCGATGCGCAACCCCGTGGCAAAGGGCAAGCCGCGCTTGTTGAATTTATAGCAGTTACCGTTTTGGTTTTATTCAATCTCATTCTCATTAGAGGAGGAACACCTGATGGCAAAGCATGCTACGCCTTTGTTGGACGAACTGGAAAAAGGCCCGTGGCCGAGTTTCGTCACTGACATGAAGCGCCAGGCAGAGACACACCCGGAGTGCTGGGATATTCTCGGCCAACTGGAGCTTTCCTACAAAGACAAAATCACCCATTGGAAGCACGGCGGCATTGTTGGCGTGTTTGGCTACGGTGGTGGTATTGTTGGCCGCTATTCAGATGTACCGCAGCGTTTTCCTGGTGTTGAGCATTTCCACACCGTCCGCATTGCCCAGCCTTCTGGTCTGTATTATTCGACCAAAAACCTGCGCGCCTTGATGGATCTGTGGGACAAGTACGGCTCTGGCATGACCAACATGCACGGCTCCACCGGCGACATGATTTTCTTGGGCACCCGCACCGAGAATTTGGAGCCGCTGTTCTGGGATCTCACCCATGATCTGGAGCAGGATCTGGGTGGCTCTGGCTCTAACCTGCGTACCCCGTCCTGCTGCCTGGGTGAGTCACGCTGCGAGTGGGCTTGCTACGATGCGCAGGATGTCTGCCATCACTTGACCATGCATTATCAGGACGAGATCCATCGTCCGGCCTTCCCCTACAAGTTCAAGTTCAAATTCTCCGCCTGCCCGAACGACTGCGTGGCCTCCATTGCCCGTTCCGACTTTGCTCTGATCGGCACTTGGAAAGATGACATCCGCATCAACCAGGCTGCGGTGAAAGAGTACATCGCTGGCAACTATCCCTCCAACGCTGGCGCACACGCTGGCCGCGACTGGGGCAAGTTTGACATAAGAAAAGAGGTGATCGACCTCTGCCCGACCGGCTGCATGTGGATGGAAGGCAGTGAGCTGAAGATCGATAACGCCGAATGCACCCGTTGTATGCACTGCATCAACGTTATGCCCCGCGCCCTCAAGCCCGGCAAAGAGAAGGGCGCAACCGTCTGCATTGGTGCTAAGGCTCCGATCCTCGACGGCGCGCAGTTTGCCACCATGGTCATCCCTTTCATCGAGGTGTCCAAGGAAAACGAGTACGAGAACGTCATTGACGTGATCGAGCAGGTCTGGGACTGGTGGATGGAAGTCGGCAAAAACCGCGAGCGCGTTGGCGAGACCATGCAGCGCATTGGTTTACCCACCTTCCTGAGGGTTATGGAGGTTGAGGCCATGCCGCAGCATATCCGTGAGCCGCGTTCCAACCCTTACGTCTTCTGGCGTGAGGAGGAGGTTGAAGGTGGCTGGGAGCGCGATGTTGTGGCCTTCCGCAATAAACATGCCGCATAAGCGGGCAGTCAAACGATTTCATCTAAAATTTTATATATAAGGAGACTGCAAATGGGTTACGATCCAAATAATCCCATGGAAGGCCGGATCACCGATCTGGGGCCGCGTCACTACAGCGAGATGTTGCCGCCAGTCATTGCGGCCAACAAAGGCAAGTGGGATTACCATGAAATCCTCGCTCCGGGCGTGCTAGTACACGTGGCTGAGAGCGGCGACAAGTGCTTCACTGTCCGTGTTGGCTCCCCGCGTTTGATTTCCATCGAGTACATCCGCGAGCTGTGCGACATCGCTGACAAGTACTGCGGTGGCTTCCTGCGTTTCACCACCCGCAACAACGTGGAGTTCATGACTGACTCCAAGGATGCCTGTGATGCGCTGATTGCTGACCTTAAAGGCCGCACCACCAAGTTCCCCATCGGCGGTACCGGGGCTTCCATCACCAATATCGTCCATACCCAAGGCTGGGTACACTGCCACACCCCGGCTACCGACGCTTCTGGCCCGGTTAAGGCCGTGATGGATGACCTGTTCGAGTATTTCGGCTCGATGACCCTGCCTGCGCAGGTGCGTATCGCGCTGGCTTGCTGCCTGAACATGTGTGGTGCTGTCCATGCTTCTGATATCGCCATCCTTGGTATCCATCGGAAGCCGCCGATGATCGACCACGGTCGCATCACCGGTGTCTGCGAGATCCCGCTGGCCATTTCTGCCTGCCCGCTGGGCGCGATTAAGCCGGCCAAGGCCCAGGTCAACGGCCAGGAAGTCAAGACCGTGCAGGTTAATGCCGAGCGCTGCATGTTCTGCGGTAACTGCTACACCATGTGTCCGGCCATGCCGCTGGCTGACCCGGATGGCGACGGCATTGCCATTCTGGTTGGTGGCAAGGTGTCCAACTCCAAGTCCGCACCGAAGTTCTCCAAGCTGGTTGTGCCCTTCCTGCCCAACACCCCGCCGCGTTGGCCAGAGACTGTTTCGGTGATCCGCAAGATCGTCGAGGTCTATGCCAAGGATGCGCGCAAGTATGAGCGCATTGGCGAGTGGGCAGAGCGCATTGGCTGGGAGAAGTTCTTCGAGAAATGCGATATTCCGTTCACCGACAAGTCCATTGACGACTATCGTCTGGCCTATGACACGTGGCGAACCACCACGCAGTTCAAGTACACCAAGGCAACAGACGCTTACACCAAGAAGTAAGACTTTACACTGCATACACCCGGTCAGTTTGAGGCCGGGTGTTTCTGCTAAAAACTCTGCCAACGGGGATGAAATCATGGCAATGAGTGTTGAAGAAGTAGAAGCGGCAATTATTGAAAAAGCAACTAAGGCACCAAAGCCGCAGCTCTACATCAAGGACTTCTACGAGTGCGATCCAGAGCGCAAACCGCGCGAGATTAAGAATATCGCCAATGACCTGACGAAGAAAGGGAAGCTGATGTTCTGGTCTTCCGGTTCTACGACCATGTATGCGATTCCTTCGCGGATCAAGAATGAAGAGGGCAAGGAAGGCGTGAACTGAGTTTCTTTCAGGATCATGATGCAGCAAAAAAAGCGAGAGCCGCAAGGTTTTCGCTTTTTTTTATACTGCTCTCTTACTACAACAGGAGGAAGGAGGCCACGATGAAACTGCATACTGCTCTTGCAGCATTCATGCTGCTCTGCGCTGCATCCCTGCACGCGCATCAAATTCATCTGAAAGACGGCAAAACCATAGAGAGCGACAATGTTTGGAAAGAGGGCAATACGGTTCTCTATGAAAAATACGGCGGTACGATCTCTATTCCTGACAGTCAGGTGCAAGAGATCGTATATGTCAAAGACCCAACAGCAGCGGAATCCGTCCCAGCAGGCAGCGATTTGTTCGCGCAACTCCGAGACAAGCTGAATCCAAAGAATCCAGTGGAAGAAGCCAGCCTGCGCACGCTGGCTGTGAAGACTGTAACCGGCTTTGGCTCTGGTTTTCTCCTGAGCAGCGATGGCTATATTGTCACCAACAAGCATGTGGTGCGAGGGAGCGAGGAAGACTTTAAAGAAATTGGCGAACAATTTGACCAGGCCAACCAGCAGATCGGCAAACGTGAGCGGGAACTTGAACAATGGCGAAAAAGCAATGAACAGCAGCGGCAAGATCTTAAGCGGCATCAGAAGCTGTTGCGGGAAATAGAGCGGAGCGGGCAAGGAAACGCGCCGCAAATTGCTTTGAGAAAGAGAGAAATGGCAGAATTTGAGAGTTATCTCCAGAAAGAGGAAAAAAGATACAGTCAGGCGCAGCAAGAATATTCTCGCGTCAAAGAAGGTGTTGATAGAAAGGCTGAACAGTTCCGGGATGGGCAGCGGCTCCAGGGTCAGCAGGAAAGTTTTGAAGTTATTCTCGCGGATGAAACCAAGCTCTACGCCACACTCAGCAAGATCAGCGAGAACCATGATCTGGCCCTCCTCAAGCTCAAGGGATACAGAACACCCCGTCTCGAACCAGGCAGCCGCAGCGAGCTGGCACTGGGCCAGCGGGTCTTTGCTTTGGGCAGTCCGGTTGATCTTAGCCTGAAAAATACCGTGACCTCTGGAGTTTTGTCTGGCTTCCGGGAGAATTTCATCCAGACTAATGCCCAAATTTATCCTGGCAACAGCGGTGGCCCGCTGATCAATGAGCAAGGCCAGGTGATCGGGGTCAATACCATGAAATTACTGACCAGAGATTTTGAAGGGCTGGGCTTTGCCATCCCTATTGAGACGGTGTTAGCCGAATTTGGCGATTACTTGGAGCAGGTGCAGTAGCGTGCAGGTTTACCCTGCCTGATTGGATAAAAACAAATGCAACCGCCTCTACTCCGCACCGTCTCTTCGCTGCTGATCATGCTGCTGATCACCCTGCTTGCCGGAGAAGCAACGGTTCGGGTCTTTCATTATTTCAAACCGCTCTTTCTTTTTTATGATGATTCGTACAATCGCTTTCGCGGCAGGCCCTTTGCCCCGGATTTTGATTTCATACTGAACTCGCAGGGCTTCAAAGATACGGAGTTTCCTCGGAGAAAGAAGAAAAACTTCCGTATTCTGGGCCTTGGTGACTCCTTTGCCTACGGTGCGGTGCCGTATAAAAACAATTACCTCACCCTGCTGGAAGCTCAACTCCAAGATGAAGGGCTGGCAGTGGAGGTTTTGAACATGGGCATCCCCAGCACAGGCCCGCAGGACTACCTTGCCTTGCTGCGCCAGGAAGGCCTGAAGTTGCAGCCTGACCTGGTACTGCTCTCACTCTTTATTGGCAATGACATTACAGAAAACATCAGAAAGAAAAAATGGCATGAATATTCCTATCTGGCCTCTCTGTTCCATTTTTTCTGGAAAATAAAGCCCAAATATGAAGGTCAGATTGTGCATGGCACAGGTACATACTGTGACGACTGCCCTTCCTTGGCCCCGGCAGCCTATTTGCAGCTTGAAAAGGAGCGCAGTGCTGTTTATCTGACAGATAATGTCGATGTCCTGCCGCTGTTTGACAAGGCCCTTGACTCTTTGGGCCAGATTCAGGAGATCTGTCAGGAAAAAGGTATTGCCTTAACCGTGGTGGTTATCCCTGATGAGGTGCAGATCAATGCCCAGCTTCAGCAGCAAGTGCGGGCACAGCTGCCAGGCCAGGGACGTAGCTGGCACACCCTACTGCCAAATGAACGGCTCGCGCTTGGCTTGCAAAAAATGCACATCAACTTCCTTGACCTGTACCCGGCTTTTGCCCAAGCGTCGCAAACAAAGCAGCTCTACCGACTGCGCGACACGCATTGGAACATTGCCGGCAATCAGCTGGCAGCCCAACTTATTCAGCAGCATCTGCGCCCGTATCTCCACTGAATTGCCTCGATAAAAAAGTAAATTGTCAACCTGGGCAACCTGCTTGCAGGCTGTTGCCACCTGGTATGCAAGCTGTACAGGTCGGCAAAACTCCTTGCTGGCTTGGCCAGACTCCTTTGTTACTCGGCAAAACTCCTTTTCTGCCAAGCAGAACTCCTTTGTTGCCGAGCCAAACTTCTTGCTTGCCGACTTGTAAAGGAGTTTGGCCGACCAAAACTCCTTTCCGGCTTGGCAAGACTCCTTTCCGGCCAACCAGAACTCCTTTGGTATTCGGCAAAACTCCTTTCCTGCCGACTTCAACTCCTTTTCGGTTTAGCCAAACTCCTTGCTTACC
The DNA here is from genome assembly GCF_048287395.1 of Candidatus Electronema sp. PJ. Classification (NCBI taxonomy): domain Bacteria; kingdom Pseudomonadati; phylum Thermodesulfobacteriota; class Desulfobulbia; order Desulfobulbales; family Desulfobulbaceae; genus Candidatus Electronema; species Candidatus Electronema sp. PJ. Next base: position 32,589 of record NZ_JBLWEO010000048.1, read on the forward strand.
GAGCCAGCATCCTGGGTGAGGGGGTACGTTTTCATGCAAGCGTGGCGCAAACGCAGTGTTTTTCCCGAATACAGCCCGCGCAGGTGTGTCGCCTTTTTCTCAACACCCTTTCTCTCTGCTCCTGGGGACTTTTTTTGCAAAAGGGCGGCGAAGCGTGCCCCGCAACTTAATGCTGCATCAAGCTGCTCCTCCTGCGTGACCAGCGCAGCAACAGGAGATATCCTTGGTAGCTTTCTGAACGCAGCCTTTTTCCCCTTTTTCTCCGCGCCTGGGCGATTCTTTTTCAAGGTGGCGGCAAAGCGTGCCCCGCAACTCAGGGCGGGCGCAAGCCGTTCCTCCGACTTGGCCAGCGCAACGACCGGCGTGGGCAACGGAGACTCTGGCCTTTCCCGGTGCCGTTGCAAAACTACAGGTTGCACCGCCTCTACAACCTGTGCACTGTCCGGGCGGTGGGTTTCTTCCCAAGGCCCAAGCAGCGGCAGAGACAAGGAGTTTTGCGCCTCCTTCTTGGGCTGTTTGAGATGATACCTGGAGATAATATTTAAACAGAGACCATCGATCACGCCGAGGAAGCGCACGGTTTTGAGCATACTGATTGGCGAGATATTCATCTCCTGCGCCATTTCGCTGAGGATCTGTTCGATCTCTCCAGCTGGAATCAAAGTTTTTTTCGCGATGGCTTCGACGGTCAGTTGGTAGGCTTTCATGGGGCTTTCTCTAAATATAATGCCGACATATCTTTTTTTATCTGTCATTTCATCCATCCCCTTTTCGAGGCTGATTGACAGGCTGGATGCTTCAGAGCATTTTTCCTCCTTGCAGCAAAAAATGCTGTCAGTCTGTATTCTCAGGCAATACAGTTGGTTGAAAATGAAAAAAACGCATTGGCGTAAGGCTCGAAACTGGTTGTTGGCAGCAGGTCGCTCGGTTGAGGGCAGGCAGAGGTACTGGGATACGTTATGCAAATGTCATGCCATGTTCTCACAGAGCTACCTAAGCTTATCCGCAACAGAATATTCCGCCGTGGTTTTTATCCTCTTGTTGTAAATGAGAATTTTTCCCTTTTCGTCCGCAACTGGATACTTTTTACCCGACTCACAGGTTTGCCTGAGTAAAAAATATCCAGCAGAGATGTGGCAGCTAGCAGGCTAGAACTGCTTTTTTTGCCCTCTTCCGCTTTTGCCAAAAATAGTGTATTCTGCGGGCTGAAATGCCCGCTCTGCCGCAGCTGTTCGTTTTTCTGTTGCAAATTCTGCCGCCGCCTACTAAAAGAAGAGGGCCGCGCAGTCAATTTATTTACCCTGAGTCTCGTTATGGATATCGGAAAACTCCTGCCCCAGCAGTGCTGCCTATTCGTGATTGATCCCCAGGAACGCCTGATGGCCCATATCCACGAGGCTGCGCGGGTGAGTAGAAACATTGGCCTGATGATTCGTCTCGCCACGGTCTTGAATATCCCGGTACTTGCCTGCACTCAATACAAGAAGGGTATCGGGCCTTTTGTGCCAGAGCTAGCCCCGCTGCTGGCTGACTGTCCTTGCGCGGATAAAACCGAATTCAACGCGGTAGCCAATCCGGGGACAAAACGGTTACTCAGTGAATTACCCGCTTCGGTGCACACGCTGCTGCTTTGCGGGGTGGAAAGCCACATTTGCGTCTGGCAAACAGCGGTTGGAGCTATCCAGGAAGGCTATGAGGTGCAGGTTGTGGCGGATGCCATCTCCTCGCGCACGCCGGAAAATCATGCCTATGGCCAGCAGCGGCTGCGCGAAATCGGCGTGGTGTTGGCCCCAGCAGAGATGATCATCTACGATTTTCTTCAGAAAGCAGGCACACCCGCTTTCAAGGCTATGGTGCCGTATTTAAAGTAGGGGCAGGCCCCTGTGCCTGTCCTTTGGTTTTGACGGTTGTCCAGGATATTCCAGGGCAACCACAGGGGGTTGCCCCTACAAATCATTTCAATACATCAATCCGCCACGAGAATGACCGGAAATCAGCTGCGAGAAAAATTTCTCTCCTATTTTGCCAGCAAAGGGCATACTATCGTCGAATCCTCCTCCCTTGTGCCGCACGACGACCCCACTCTGCTCTTTACCAACGCGGGCATGTTCCAGTTCAAGCGGGTTTTCATGGGCGAGGAGCACCGCGACTACAGCCGCGCGGTGTCCTGTCAGCGTTGCGTGCGGGCTGGCGGCAAGCACAACGATCTCGAAAACGTTGGCCACACGGCCCGGCATCATACCTTCTTTGAGATGCTCGGCAACTTCTCCTTTGGCGATTATTTCAAGAAAGAGGCCATCGATTTTGCCTGGGAATTTCTGACCAAGGAGCTGGCTATCAGCCCTGAGCGGCTCTGGGTGACGATCTTCCGCGAGGATGACGAGGCCCAGGCGCTCTGGGAACAAATCGACAACCTGCCCAAAGGCCGGATTGTCCGCTTAGGCGAGAAGGATAACTTCTGGGCGATGGGCGACACCGGCCCCTGCGGCCCCTGCTCGGAGATTCACATTGACCAAGGTGCGGAGCACGGCTGCGGCAGGCCGGATTGTGCCCTTGGCTGCGACTGCGACCGCTTCTTGGAGCTGTGGAACTTGGTTTTCATGCAGTTCTACCGCGACGCAGACGGCACGCTGACCAAGCTGCCCAAGCCTTCCATTGATACTGGAATGGGTGTGGAGCGGGTGGCGGCGGTGCTACAAGGCAAATTCAACAACTTTGACGGCGATCTCTTTGCCCCATTGATCGCCAAGGTGGAGCGACTCTCTGGCAGGACGTATCACGCCAATCGCAGCGACGACGCAGCTATGCGGGTCATTGCCGACCACGCCCGCGCCACGGCTTTTCTCGTTGCGGACGGGGTGTTGCCCTCCAACGAGGGGCGCGGCTATGTCTTGCGCCGGGTTATGCGCCGGGCCATCCGCTTTGGCCGGACACTGGGCCTGACCGGGCTGTTTTTCGGCGAGGTCTGCCGCGAAATAGTGCGGACAATGCGGGATACCTATCCGCATCTGAGCGATTCTGTCCAGCTTTTACAGAAAGTGACTGACCATGAGGAAAGTCGCTTCGGCGAGACCTTGGATAAGGGCTTGGCTATGCTCGATGCGGAGATTGCCCGCCTGCTGGAGGAGCAGCCTGCGTCGCAGCTGATCAGCGGCGATTTCATCTTCAAGCTCTATGACACCTATGGCTTCCCGAAAGACATTGTTCGCGATGCAGCTTTAGAGCAAGGCCTGGGGATTGACGACGCAGGCTTCGAGGCAGCGATGCAGGAGCAGCGCGAGCAGTCCCGCCGTTCCTGGAAAGGCAAGGATGTGGATCACTTCTCTGCCGGGTTGATCAGCCTGCTGGAGCAGGGCAAGAAGAGCGAGTTTGTTGGTTACTACGGCACCTACGCTGCTGAATCGGTTGCTGAAGCAATTTTGGACAATCAGGGCAGCTTAATCAGCCGGGCAACGATTGGGGCGCAGGTGCAGGTTTTCTGCCCGCAGACCCCCTTCTATGCCGAATCGGGCGGTCAGGTTGGCGACACCGGTATCATCACCTGGCCGGGCGGTTCATTGGCCGTGCAATTCACCAAGGCCGCTGCTGAAGGGCTGGTTTTGCACAGCGGCACGATCACAGCGGGCACACTCACGGTTGGGCAGCAGGTCAGCTTGCAGGTGGATGATCGCCGCGCTGCCACAGCCCTCAATCACACCGCCACGCATCTGCTCCACGCGGCCATGAAGGAGCTGCTCGGCAGCCATGTCAAGCAGGCAGGCTCCTTAGTGCGGCCCGACCGCTTGCGCTTTGACTTCACCCATTTTTCGCCGGTTACGCCGGAGGAAATCCGGGCTATCGAGCAGTTGGTGAATAAAGAAATCCGCCGCAACACCCCTGTGCAGACAGCAGTTCTCGCCAAGGAGGCCGCTATTGCCGAAGGTGCCACAGCCCTTTTCGGCGAGAAATACGGCGAAGAGGTGCGGGTGGTAAGTGTTCCCGGCTTTTCCAAGGAACTCTGCGGCGGCACCCATACTGCCGCCACTGGCGACATCGGTCTATTCAAGATTATCTCGGAAACCGGCATTGCTGCCGGGGTACGCCGGATTGAGGCTGTGACCGGTCAGGCGGCCTTAGACTGGCTACAAAAGCTGGCGGCCCAAGCAGATGAGCTGGGCAAGCTGCTTTCCGGTTCTTTTGAGGATGCGCTGGTCAAAGTTCCGGCTTTGCTCAAGCGGCAGAAAGAGCTGGAAAAAGAAATCTCGGCATTGAGCGCGTCGGCAGCGGCAGCTGATCTGGACAGCCTTTTAGCCGGAGCAGTGGAAGTGGGCGGCATAAAAGTAATCAGCGGTTTGCTTAAGTTGGATTCACCCAAGACTCTGCGCGAGGTGGGCGATAAGGTGCGCGACAAGATGGGCAGTGGCGCGGCTCTGCTCGGCGGCGAGTTTGATGGCAAGGTTGCCTTGCTCGCCTTGGTCAGCAAGGACTTGACCGGCAGAATCAAGGCCGGTGAGATCGTTAGCGCGGCAGCGGTCATAGTTGGCGGCAAGGGCGGCGGCAGGCCAGACATGGCCCAGGCAGGCGGCCCGATGGCTGACAAGCTGCCAGAGGCAATACGGGCGATGCCAAGCATTGTGGCTCGGTTGCTGGAGGCGTGCCGATGATATCAAACTTCCAGCAGCAGCGGATAGTGATCACCGGCGTAGGTTTGGCCGCCCCAGGCGGGGCCAGCACCTTGGTTGAGTTCCGCCAACAGGTCTTGGCCGGGCGTAGCGGTATTTCCACCTTGGAATTGCGCTATATGGGGGTACATCCTGCCGGACTCTGCGATTTCCCGGACACGAAATACCGAAAGAAGCGCGACAACAAACGCGGCACACGGGCTGGCTGTCTCGGTGTATATTGCGCGGGCGAGGCCTTGGCCGATGCCAGGATTGATTTTGCCGAATACCGTCTCGACCGCACCGGCGTGTACATGGGCCTGACCGAGCACGGCACAGTGGAAACCGAAAACGAGGTCTATAATATCGGTCAGTACGGCTATAATGTGGACTACTGGACGCACCACCACAACCCGCGCACCGTGCTCAACAACCCGGCAGGGGAAATCACCATGCAGTTCGGCATCACCGGGCCGCATTACTCGGTGGGCGCGGCTTGCGCCGCAGGCAACGCGGCCTTGATTCAGGGCTGCCAGATGCTGCGGCTGGGCGAGATTGACTTGGCTCTCTGCGGCGGGCTGTCCGAATGCACCGGCTCGTTTGGCATCTTCGCCAGCTTCCGTGCCCAAGGTGCTCTGGCGGAACACAGCGACCCGACCAAGGCTAGTCGTCCCTTTGATCAAGAGCGAAACGGCATTGTCATTTCCGAGGGTGGCTGCGTTTTCACCTTGGAGCGATTAGACAAGGCGCAGGCGCGGGGCGCGAAGATTTACGGTGAGATTGTCGGCTATGCGATGAACTCTGATGCCCGCGATTTTGTCCTGCCCTACGGCCCGCGTCAGGCCGAGTGCATCCGCTTGGCCCTTGACCGCGCTGGCATGACCCCGGCGGACATTGACCTAATCAACACTCACGCTACCGGTACCAAGCAGGGCGACATTGAGGAATGCCGGGCAATCGCCGAGGTCTTTGCAGGCTGTGAAAAGTTACGGGTGAACAACACCAAGTCCATCATCGGCCATGCGATGGGGGCCGCCGGAGTGCTGGAGCTGGCTGCCAATCTGCCCGCCTTTGAAGACGGCTTGGCCCATCCGACCATCAATCTTGATGAGCTGGACCCGGAATGCGCCCTGCCGGGTTTGGTCGCTGGCGAGCCGCAGAAGCTGCCGCGCGCCGAAACCATCCTCAACAACTCCTTTGGCATGGTGGGGATAAATTCCGTGGTGATCGTCAAGAGAGTGGTGGCAAAATAGGGTGGGCTGTGGTAAATTTTTTGTTTTTTTGACCAGCGTCAGGTCTTTTCTTTGGAGATGCGCAGAGGAGGCAGGCCGCTTGCCTGCCTTTTGTTTTTCCGGTGCTGCTGCAAAAAATATCGTATTATAGGTTGAATGCACTTTGAATGGGATCCGAATAAGGCGGCAGCAAACCGGCGCAAGCATGGTGTCACATTCGAGGAGGCATCCAGCGCATTGCGTGATTCCTTTTCCGCCACCGTTCATGATCCTGCTCATTCAGAACACGAGGAACGGTTCATAACTTTTGGGATTTCCTCAAAAGACCGTTTGCTTGCGGTGGCGCATACGGACAGGGGAAATGCAATCCGCATCATTTCAGCACGGCTGGCAACGAATTCAGAGAGGCAAATCTATGAAGAAAGCTGAATCGGTAGATGAATTGCGGCCCGAATACAAGCGGTCGGATTTTGGTGAGATTGTGCGGGGAAAATACGCGCATAGAATCAAAGAAGAATCTAACGTCGTCCTGCTCGAACCTGATGTAGCGCAGGCTTTTCCCAATGACGAAGCGGTGAACAAGGCTCTCCGTTATCTGCTTGAACTGGCGCAGTCATCTGTACGGTTGAAAAAATATTCTGGTGGAACGATTGGTTGAATGTAACTTCCAGCCGTTAAAGAGAATAAAAGATCACATTTCCTTTATCCATGACAACGACTAACGCATTTTTTTTTGAGGAGCAAGAAGCATGACCCGTGATGAAATCAAGTATTTGATTCTTGATATTATTCAAAATATAGACGAAGATGCCGAGTTTGACGATCTGGACGAGGATAAGCCTCTGCGCGATCAGTTGGACTTGGATTCCATGGATTTTCTCGACATCGTGATGGAGCTGCGCAAGCGCCACAAGCTCCAAATCCCGGAGGAGGATTATCCCCAACTGGCCACTCTGACGAGCTGCGTCAATTACCTTGAGCCGAAGCTGAAGGATGTGAATGTCTGAGCGCGGGCAGGGCTGACCAGCCCTGTCTTTTCAGCAAACCCCTCAATTCGGCTGCACATCTCTCCATCATGGCTGACTGGCAGCTTATCATCATCGGCGGCGGGCTGTCTGGCTTGGCCTCCGGCATTCGTGCGGCCCGGTTCGGGCTAAAAACCCTTATCATCGAGCAGCACAGCCTGCCCGGCGGCCTTAATTCGTATTATTGCCGCCAAGGGCATCTGCTGGAAACCGGCCTGCACGCCATGACCAACTTTGCCCCGCCAGGGGTGAAACATGCGCCGCTGAACCGGCTCTTCCGCCAGCTTCAGCTTTCCCGCAAAGACTTCATTGTCCACGAGCAACTAGAATCCGAGGTCATCTTTCCGGGTGTATCACTCCGCTTTTCCAACGATCTCAATTTGCTCATCGAGGAAGTGGCTTCCCATTTCCCGCTAGTGGCTGATCATTTTCGGGTGATGATCAAGGAGATTGAGGCCTACGATCCTTTTGCCGAAGTGCCGTGGCAATCGGCACGAGCTTTCCTGCACGAGCGGCTGGCCGAACCACTTCTGGAAGACATGCTCCTGCTGCCGCTGATGGTTTATGGTAATGCTGAGGAAGATGACATGGATCTCGGCCAGTTTGCCATCATGTTCCGGGCGGTCTTTCTGGAAGGTTTTTTTCGGCCCGCAGGCACGATTAAGGATTTGCTGGAGATGCTGCTGGCGCAATACAAAGCCTTTGGCGGTGAAATCCGTTTTCGCGCTCCGGTAAATCGTATTCTTATGGATGGCGAGCGGGTGCGGGGTATTCATCTGCAAAACGGCGAAGAAATCACTGCTGATGCGGTGCTTTCCACGGTCGGCATTCCTGGCACTGTCGAGATGAGCGGTTGGCCGCTAGAAACAGACAGCTATGTCGGCAAGATGAGTTTCATGGAGAGCATTACCCTGCTGCCAGAGCTACGCTTGCCGCCGGAACGCAGCGGCAAGACCATCCTTTTCTATAGTCTCAATCAGCGGCTGGCCTATCACCGGCCCATCACACCCATTGATCCCTCTTGGGGCGTAATTTGCTTCCCTGGCAACTTTCAGAACTTGAAACAACAAGGCAGTCCAGTGCAGGTGCGCGTGACTAATGCGGCGAATTACGACCTCTGGCGGCAAGCGGATGAAGAGCAATATCGCCAGCTCAAGGAGCAATGTGGCCAGCAGTCCGCAGCAGCGGTCCAACAGCTTCTCGGTGATTACAGCCGCGATGCGGTCTTTCAAGACAGCTTTACGCCCCTGACCATTGAACGCTTCACTGGCAAATGCGCCGGGGCTGTTTATGGCAGCCCGGTTAAGATTAAGAGCGGCAAAACTCCTTGGCCGAATCTCTTTATTGCGGGCACTGATCAAGGCTATCTCGGTATAGTTGGTTCAATGTTAAGTGGTGTAACGATTGTTAATCAGCATTTGTTGAGCTAAACAGAATGGCTCTTGCAATCTTTGGCTGGTATCTTCTTATTAGTCTGCTTACCTTTGTTATCTACGCCAAGGATAAATCAGCCGCAGCAAAAGGCTCCTGGCGGATCCCAGAAAATACCTTGCATTTTCTTGCCCTGATTGGCGGCTGGCCAGGTGCTTTGCTTGCCCAGCAGGTCTTGCGGCATAAATCAAAGAAACAGCCATTTCGTTTTGTTTTTTATCTGACCGTGCTGTTAAATTGCGGCCTGCTTGTCTGTTTACTTTTTGTTTGACGAGCATGGCGATGTGCAAGTTTGAGCAGTTAAAATAAGCGGCGCAAAGCTGCGGCAGTCTTTTGCTCGTTCCGACCATGAACGACGCGGTTTCCAGCGTATCTTTTGAATTTTTCTTTGTAGTTTTATGCAATTAAATCGAGGCAGATTGCATTTATAACGCCTCGTTTCACGCTTGAATCGCTCCGATTCAAATTGAAATTAGGGTGTTTCACACTTAAATCAGGGTGAGTTACGTTTAAATCAAGCCGATTTCAATTGAAATCGTCCCGATTGAAGCGTGAATCGTGTCAAATTCAATTGAAATTGGGGTAATTCAAGTGTGAACCAAGGTGATTTAAATTGAAACCAGGCCGATTCCGGCGGAAACAGGGCAATTCAAGTGTGAATCGTGGCAATTTCAATTGAAATCGCCTTGATTTAAGTGTGAATTGAGGCGATTGAAGCGGGGAATTTGGTAGGTGCGAAAGATTGCGCAGCTTGCGTAGGTCTGATTGAGTAGAACGAAATCAGACAATTTGAGAAATGAGTTGTCCGCTTTCGTTGCACTCAAGCAGACCTACTTCTGGGGCAATTTTGCAGGGGTGAAAGATTTTTTGCCCATACACCTGGGGTGCAAAATGGCAAACAAAGAACAGTTGGCGATACTCAAGCAGGGCGTGGCGGCGTGGAACAAGTGGCGTGAGGAGAACCCTGATGCGGATATTGATTTACGCTGGGCCAAACTGGACGGGCAGAATTTAAGCGGGGCGAATTTTAGCAAAGCGGATATTCGTGGAGCGAGCTTCAGAAATGCTATACTTGTAATGGTTAATTTTAGAGAGGCTCTTCTGGATGATATAAAATATATAGGCTCGAAATTCAATTTTGCAACAAACTTTTCTGGATCAGACTTGACTAATGCAATATTTAACAAAGCATACATTGGCAATTCTCGTTTTTATTGTGCAATCTTGACAGGTTCTTCTTTTCTGAATATTAATGAATTGAATTGGCATTATGACCGTAAAGACTATGAAACTATTTTTGGTGATTCAATTGTACGTAAGATTTTGAAACGTAAAAATCTTAAGGGTGCAATTCTTGTTACTTTTGATCTGCGCGGATTAGACTTACGTGAAATCGATTTTCGACAAGCCAATCTCAGCCGAGCTGACATTACTGGCACAAAACTTTACAACACCGCACGGGAAAACTGGATTATTGACGGCATCCGCTGCGATTATGTTTATTGGGATGAAGCCGGAGAGCAGCGCACCCCACCTGACCGCGATTTCCGCCCTGGAGAATTTGAGGAATTACACAAACAGCTTCCCACCTTCGAGTACATCTTCGAGCAGGGTTTCACGCCGCTTGACCCGCTGATCATGGATCGAGTGGTGCAAGCCATCAATGAGCGGAATAAAGAGTTTTCGCTGGAGCTGGTCAGTTTCGACAAACGCGGCCAGCCGCACGCCACGTTCACGGTTTGTCATCTTGAGCACGTGGAAAAGGCAAAGCAGCAGATTGCGGCTGGCTATGAGGAAAACAGAATTGCGCCGGAACGGCAGGAGCAGCTTATGGCCGCTGTTCTGGGTTTGATTGAGAATCAAAGCAAACTGATCGACAAAATTCCATCATCGAGAGGACTGGCAATGGGAGATAATTACTACATCAGCGGCGGACAAATCGGCGCGGTCGGGCAAAGCGCATCTGCTTCCGGCAACACCTTTCAGCAAATCACCGCAGACCTTTCCCTCCTGCACGAGGAGATGCAGCGCAGCGCGAAAACCCCGGAACAACGAACCGCTGCCGAGAATGTTGCTAAAGCAGCGCAGGCCGCCAGCGAGCAGAATGAGTCTGCCATGCTCCAGCATCTGAAAAACCTGAAGAACGTCGGAAAATTTGCCTTAGATTGCGCAAAGACTATCGGCACTGATGTGGCGGCGGAATGTTTGAAAAAGGCTATGGGAATGTGAGCAACTCTTGAATCGTTGCCAGCTTGCGTAGGTCTGATTGAGTAGAACGAAATCAGACAATTTGAGAAATGAGTAGTCCGCTTTCGTTGCACTCAAGCAGACCTACTTCTATGGGAATGTGAGCAACTCTTGAATCGCTACCCAGTTTCGTTTTGCCAGCTTGCGTAGGTCTGATTGAGTAGAACGAAATCAGACAATTTGAGAAATGAGTTGTCCGCTTTCGTTGCACTCAAGCAGACCTACTTCTATAGGAATGTGAGCAACTCTTGAATCGTTGCCAGTTTCGTTTTGCCAGCCGCCTCATCAGAGGGTAAACTGGCTTTGAACAATGCCGCCCTGAAAGCCAAGACAGCCAGCTTTGGCAGCCTTAACACGCAACTCGTTTTCGTCATCCGCAACTCGCGCTTATGAATGAACGCACTCTGCTTCGGGCAGTGTTTGACGCACTGCCCTCGCTGGTCTTTGTTGTTGACCGAGATGTGCGGATTCATGACTACAACGCGGCTGCTGCCGAGTTGATCATGGCCGAGCGGGAGACTGTCTTGCGGCGGCGGGCTGGCGAAATCCTGCATTGCATTCATTCAACCGAAGTCCCGGAGGGCTGCGGCTGGTCTCCTGCATGCAAGGACTGTATCATCAGAAGCTCTGTTGTAAAAGCATTCTTGGGCAATCGCGTTGTCCGCCGCAAGGCACGAATAGAATATATCCGGGATGGGCGCAAGGTGGAACTCTTCGCGCTTGTTACGGCTTCTCCTTTTTATTTTAATGAAAATCCTCATGCCCTACTGGTGATTGAGGATATCAGTGAGATAGCCGCCTTATACCGAATGATTTTTCTTTGTCCGGTCTGCGGCAAGATGCAGGACGAAAAGAAAACGTGGATGCGGGTTGAATCGTATTTCAAGAATCATTGGGACATAGACTGCTCGCACAATTACTGCCCGGACTGCTTCCAACGTGAAATGGACATATTCAGGGCTGAGAAGGATGATCAGGAGATGTAAGCGCACATCCTCTTTTCTGCTCGAACAATATTTAACAACATAATTTAATCTGCCATGAAATTCACTCCCTTTGACAAAGTTGCAAACAGCTACGACATCATCGTCATCGGCTCTGGCCTTGGCGGCCTGACTTGCGCTAACCGTTTGGCGAAAGCTGGCCACAGCGTGCTGCTGCTGGAGCAGCATTTCCAGCTTGGCGGTTTGGCGGCTTGGTTCAAGCGCGGCGGCCATATCTTTGATGTCTCGCTGCATGGCTTTCCTTACGGCATGGTAAAAACATGCAGCAAATATTGGTCGAAAGCAATCAAAGACTCCATCGTTCAGCTGAAAAACATCGTCTTTGACAACCCGCAGTTCTCGCTCACTACTACGTTCTCGAAAGACGATTTTGTCCGCATTCTGCATGAGGATTTCAAGATCGAGCGCAGCGTGGTGGATGATTTCTTCAACACCGTCCGAGCGATGAATTTTTATGACGATCAGAGCATGACCACGCGGGAATTGTTTGAGCAATTCTTTCCAGGCCGCTCTGATGTCCACCGCCTGCTAATGGAACCGATTGCCTACGCCAACGGCTCCACGCTCAATGAGCCAGCCATCACCTATGGCATTGTGTTCTCGAATTTTATGAGCAAAGGCGTGTTCACCTTTGAAGGCGGCACGGACAAACTGATTGCGATGATGGCGGACGATCTGCAAGCCAACGGCGTGACCATCTGCACCAGCGCGCAAGTTGAGCGGGTTTTGGTCGAAAAGGGTAAGGTGCGCGGCGTGCTGGTGAAAGGGCAAGAGATTGCGGCCAAAGCCGTGGTTTCCAACTCCGGCATCACCAACACCATTGATCAGCTTGCGGGCCGCGAGGCATTCAGCAGCGATTTCCTCAGCCGTTTCGACAAGGTGGTGGTGAACAACTCCTCCTGCCAGGTGTATTTCGGCATCCGCAAGGGCGAGTCCTTCCCGGATGTGGGCGACCTGCTTTTCACCTCCACGGCTGCGGTTTTCTCCTCTGAGGAAATGCGGCAGATGGACACCAAAAGCCGCACCTTTTCGGTGTATTATCCGAAGACCCGGCCTGAGCATCCTGATTATACAGTTGTTGCTTCAATGAATGCCAACTATGACGATTGGGCGGGACTTAACGAAGCGGCCTACAAGCAGGCCAAGGTGGCGATGGCGGAACGCAGCTTGCTTGATCTGGAACGCTATCTTCCCGGCATCCGCGAAAAAATCGACACCGTGGAGACAGCCACGCCTAAGACTTTCCACCGCTATACCCTGCACACCAAGGGCAGTTCTTTCGGCACTAAGTTCGAGGGGCTGGACATCTCGCGCACCTTATTCAAGGAAGTGGGCGGGCTGTTCCATGTCGGCTCGGTCGGCATCATCATGAGCGGCTGGCTGGGCGCAATCAACTACGGCGTGATTGTCGCCAATGATGCGGATGCGTATGTGAGGGGATGAGGAGTTTGTTCCCACGTTTCGGCGTGGGACAGCTTTTGTTAATGACGACAGGTTAAATTGAGACCGCCATGAATGACGATAATAATCAATTTGCTGGAACGATCTATATAGACAGCCAGTTAGATTCTTACAGAAATTATTTAGATGATGAGCGAATAGGGAACATAGCCAATCAATTAAACAAAGAGTCGATTATTGGTAAGCATTTTTTTATCCTCCTTATGGAGCTTAGAGGTATAGCATATAATGCTTCATTGCCTTATCTCATGCCTACCATGTTGGAGACGTTTTATGCTGGATATGTACAGTCGATAAATCCAAGGAGCACCCTTCTTGAATTTGCGTCTGCCATCATGAAAAGATTGAGCAGTGAGGTTCCGCAGCTAACTAAAAGCAACAGACTTTCGCGTAAAATTAAAGATCGGCTTGTAGTTATGTCGCAGGATTATTTTGATATAAACAAAAAAGTACCCATAATTATTGATAGCTATGGCATTTGGGACAATCTTTTGAAGATGCCAAAACCTATATTTAGCTATGCGTTATGGAGCAATCAACGTGTGTCATATCTTTCAGGATTCAGTTCTTATGATAATTTCATAGTAAAAATTGTAAAAAATGAGCTTAAACTTGATGAGTACAGAAGAGGTGCAAAATTTTCTAACGATATAAAACGTGTTTTTGGAGAGGAGGCAGGGAAATTAGTATGGAATGATGGGGAAGTTTTTATATTACGTGAGATTAGAAATTCACTCGCTCATGAAGGAGGAAAAATAAACAATAAATTGAGACAACTAAAGCATGAGTGTGTTCTTAAAGATGATGTAATCCAAATTACTCCAAAAGATATTAAACGGCTCTTTTCGGCTATCACTTCCGCAGCTGAGGTTATTGTTAATCATTCCATGAATAAGATATAAAATGGTTATATCGAGAGCAGAAAAAGAGCTGATCAAAAACAAAATCAGAGAACAACTCTCCAACGAACAAGAAATTCAGAAAATTGTTCTGTTTGGTTCATTTATCCGCTCAAACGAGCCAAATGATATTGATGTCGCTATCTTCCAAAACAGCACGGAAAGCTATCTGTCGCTTGCTTTGAAATATCGAAAGCTCATGCGGGAGATAGCGAACATGCTGCCGGTTGATGTGATTCCGCTGAAGACCTCTGCAACCGGCCTGTTTCTTGATGAAATTGAGTTGGGAGAGACAATTTATGAAAAATGAAACGAGAATTTGGCTGAAATACGCGGCTGAGAACTTTGAATCCGCTAAAATCCTATTGGACAGCTGCCTGTATAATCCTTGTTTGCAAAATGTTCAGCAGGCGGTTGAAAAAGCATTGAAAGCAATTCTCGTCGAAACATCCTCCCATATCAGAAAGACGCATGATATTTTAGAGATCAAAAAGATGCTCCTTGAAAATGGCGTTGAGATTGACCTGCCTGACGATGAGTGCGATTTTCTGAATTCTATTTATCTTCCATCAAAGTATCCTCTGGGCAGTATTCTCGCCGATTACGAGCCGGACGAGAAGATATGCCGAACAGGAATTGAAATTGCAGAGAAGGCGATGCGGCACGCAGATCTAACCTGTAACAAATGAACGAAACAGGGATATGCTTTCTTCAAAGCAGTCCGTGTGGAGCAGTCAACGTATAATCCTTCAAGGGCGGGCGAACCTGCCCTGTTCCGCATCGGCAACAAGCTGTTTGCAGTTGCAAATGCGGCATTCACTGCTACGGATGAACCTGAGCAAATTATGATCTTTATGGCGCGGCAATCAAGCGTCTCTTGCAAGATAACAACATGCTAGTCATCGAAAATTATCATCGAAAAATTATCAGCATCTGCCAGAAATACCAAGTCAAAAGCCTGAGCATCTTTGGCAGCGCACTCACTGAGCATTTTAACGAGAGCAGCGATGTTGATTTCCTCATTGAACTTGAGGGCGCAGCCAATGGAATCAAACGATATATGAACGTAAAATTCGAGCTTGAAGAGTTATTTTCACGGCCTGTTGATCTTGTCATGCTAAAAGCCCTCAAAAATAGCCGCATCAAAGAATACATTTTTTCAAACATAAAAACTGTTTATACCTCATGATCCTGCTGTCTGCCTTGAAGATGCTGCCAATGCCTGTCGGCTGATTCTACAGTTCACTAAAAACATGGCCTAAGCCGAATACGCAGCAGATATAAAAACGCAATCTGCGGTCGAACGGCAATTTGAAATCATCGGCGAAGCCTTAAACCGAATCAAGAATATTGATGCCGAACTGCTTGCCAAAATTGACAACTGGCGGGAAATCATCGGCTTCAGAAACGTGATCGCCCACGGTTACGATGTTGTCGAAAATGAAATCGTGTGGGATTCGATTCAAAAAGATATTCCAGTGCTTTTGAAGCAGCTCACTCAGTTGCTTAACTAACTCATTGCTGAAAAACAACTACGAGAATCACCCTTGAACACCTTCACCAATCAAAAAGCCATTGTCACCGGCGCGACCAAAGGCATAGGCAAAGCAATTACCGAGGCCTTGCTCGCTCAAGGCGCAACTGTGCTTGGCCTCTACAGCGGCGATGAGGCCGCAGCGTCCGCCTTTGCTGCTGCGCATTCCGATGTGGGCGAGCGTCATCTGCGCCTGTATAAAGTGGATGTCAGCGACTGCAAGGCCGTGGAAGCCTTCTGCCGCGAGACCGAGGAGCAATTCGACACCATTGACATTCTTGTCAACAACGCGGGCATCCGCCGCGACGCGGTTTTAGCCATGATGCGGCAGGAAGACTGGCAGCGGGTGCTAGATGTCAACCTCACCGGCGGCTATAACATGTGCCGCTTCACCCTGCCGCTGATGCTGAAGCAGAAATACGGGCGGATCATCTTCATTACCTCGCCAATGGGTCGTCTTGGCTTTGCCGGACAGGCGAACTACGCCGCCTCCAAGGCCGGACAGGTCGCGCTGATGAAGTCACTGTCGAAAGAAGTAGCGAAGCGGAAGATCACCGTCAACTGCGTCTCTCCCGGTTTCATCAGCACAGATTTTATTGACGACCTTTCTGAAGAACAGGTGAAGGAATACAAGAAATTAGTGCCTGCAAACCGCTTCGGCACACCGGAAGAAGTCGCAGACGCAGTGCTTTTCCTCGCCGGAAAGAACGCCGCCTACATCAACGGCTCGGTTTTGGAAATAACCGGAGGCTTGTGATGGACAGGGACTTTATCATGGCGCGGATTCCGCACCGCCCGCCTTTTCTCTGGCTTGACCGGGTGCTGGAGCTGACCGAAAGCGCAATCCGGGCGGAAATAACGATCTCTGCGGAGTTGGACATCTTCAAAGGCCATTATCCTGACTATCCCATCATGCCGGGTGTGTTACTTTGCGAGGCGGTCTTTCAGGCCGGTGCGCTGCTGATTGCCGAAACGCTGCGCGGCAAGCAGGATTTGCAGGGCATACCGGTGTTGACCCGCATTCTTGGCGCAAAGTTCAAGCGCGAGGTGCGGCCCGGCGATTTGATTGAAATCACAGCGGCCTTGAAAGAGCAAATCGGCCCGGCTTGGTTTCTCAAAGGCGGTGTACAGGTTGGCGGCAAGACTGCCGTGCAGGTGGAATTCGCCTGCGCCTTGAAAGGGAGAGGTGCGTGATGGATTTTCTCAAGCTGGCAGGCAAAAAGGTTGTCATCTTTGGTCTGGCAAACAAGAAGTCGGTGGCCTGCGCGGTCGGTAAGGCACTGCTTGAAGCCGGAGCCGAAGTGATTCATGTGGTGCGCAGCGAGGAGCGGGCCGCAACTTGCCGCAAGCTCTTTCCGGCCAGTCCGGTGTTCTGCTGCGATGTAGAGGACGAGGCGAACATCATCCGGGTGCGGGATGAAATCGCCGCGCAGGTGGGCGGGCCGATTGCGGGCATTGTGCATTCCATCGCCTTTGCCAATTACTCCGAAGGAATGCAGCCCTTTCATGGCACGGTGAAGCGCGACTTCCTGCAAGCCATAGACATCTCCTGTTTCTCCTTCATCGCCATTGCCAATCACTTCAAAGAGCTGCTCGACGTGGACGGCGCAATGGTCACGATCTCCATTTCCACCACCCGCATGGCTTCGGAGAACTACGGTTACATGGCTCCGGTCAAAGCGGCCTTAGATTCCTCACTCTGCTTTCTTGCCAAATCTTTCTCCGCCTTTTCACGGGTGCGCTTCAACGCGGTCGGAGCAAGCCTGCTCAAAACCTCGGCCTCAGCAGGCATTCCCGGCTACATTGATTCCTACATCTTCGCCGAGCAGGCCATTCCGCGCAAACAGGCTTTGCGCACCGAGGAGGTGGCCGATGCCGCCGCCTTCTTGCTTTCGCCGCGCTCATCAGGCATCAACGGCCAGACTCTCGTGGTGGACGCAGGCATGAGCTTCAACTATTTCGACAAGGACATTATCGCCAAGGCGGTGCGCTGATGGCAATCAAACAGCTTAATCCTTTTACTCGCGCCGTTCTGATGGCAAAACACGCTTGGGCTGTGTTTCGTGCCAAGGAAACCCCGCGTTATGTCAAGCTGATCTTGGGACTTGGCTTGGTTTATATCGTCTCACCTTGGGATATTATCCCTGAATGGCTGCCGGTGATTGGCGTGATGGATGATCTAACCTTGGCTGCATTGCTGATTGCTTGGGCAAATAGTTTTAGGGTAGAAGGTGATGAATGAGTTGCATGACCTGTCTTCGCAATAGCGGACACGTTTTATTCCCTAAGTAGCCCTTTTGAAGAAGAGCGGCTCGTAGTTGTCCGGCGACTGATAACTGATCGCCGAATGCCGCCGTTGGCGGTTGTAAAAGCCTTCGATGTACCAAA
>NZ_JBLWEO010000049.1:0-25307 GCF_048287395.1 Candidatus Electronema sp. PJ
GCTGGAAAGTTGAACGGCTTTTCGCCTGGCTTCAAAACTTCAGGCGGCTGGTTGTTCGATATGACCGACATGCTGACAATTTTTTGGCTTTTTTACTGCTCGCCTGTTCAATTATTCTGCTCCGTTTTTTGAGATAGGTTGCATGACCGTGAGGTACTCATGTACATGATCGTTGGACACTCATGAGCATGGATGTCTGGGATTCATGAGCAGCAGCTTTTCTTGACAACAGCATGGGGGAGATAGAATTTGCATTCTGAATGTTGCAGCAACGAAGAATAAAGCAAAACCCCGGTCTCTGTTTGCAGAAACATGCAAGCAGAGGCCGGGGTTCTTTCCTGCTTTCCTGTTTGCGCAGCTCAGGCCCTGATCTTCGCATCCTTCTGCTTGCGCAGGCGGATGCTCTTGGGTGTGATTTCCACTAGCTCATCGTCGTTAATATAGGCGATGCAGTCTTCCAAACTCATAGTGCGCGGCGGGGTAAGGATAACCGCCTCATCCGTGCCAGAAGCACGCATGTTGGTCAGCTTCTTGCCTTTGGCTGGATTGACCACCATGTCTTCGCCCCGGCTGTTCTCGCCAATGATCTGCCCGACATAGAGCGGCTCGCCAGGCCCGATAAACAGGGTGGCCCGCTCCTGCAGATTGAACAAGGCGTAGGCCACGCTGACGCAGTTCTCCTTAACGATCAACACCCCATTCTGGCGGTTCTGTATCTCGCCCGCGTATGGCCCCCATTCAGCAAAGACGTAGTTCATCACGCCCATGCCCCGCGTGTCGGTCATGAATTGGGAGCGATAGCCCAACAAGCCACGGGTGGGCACTTTGAAGATCATGCGTGACATGCCGTTATGCACTTTCATGTCGCTCATCACGCCTTTGAGCCGACCCAGCTTATCAATCACCGCGCCCTGGTACTTCTCATCTACATCCACGGTCAGCGACTCATAAGGCTCCAAGGTCTTTCCTCCCTCTTCCCGCATGATGACATGGGGACGGGTGACTTGGAACTCATAGCCTTCACGCCGCATCTTTTCAATTAAGATCGACAGATGCAACTCACCACGGCCTGAAACCCGGAAGCCAACGCCTTCGGTGAGCGGTTCGGTATGCAAGGCCACGTCAGCCAAGGTTTCCCGGTTCAGACGTTCCTCAATATGACGCGAGGTGACAAACTTGCCGTCCTGCCCAGCGAACGGGGAATCGTTGGGGATGAAGTGCATCGAGATGGTTGGCGGATCAATCTCAATCAACGGCAGGGGCTTGGGGTTGTCAGGATCAGTGAACGTCACACCAACGGTGACATCATCCATGCCGGCGATGGCCACGATATCACCGGTGTCTGCGCTTTCGACCGGCACTTTCTCGCTGCCGACAAAGGCAAATATCTTGCTGATTCGCACTGGTTTGATCGAGCCATCGCGACGAGCCACAGCGATGCTGTCATTCAGGCGCAGGGTGCCATTGACTAATCTGCCGATACCCAACCTGCCAAGGTAGAGCGAATAATCAATGGTGTTAATTTGCAGCTGAAGCGGAGCCTTGGGATCACCGGAAGGCGGTGGCACATGCTTGATGATCATCTCTGAGATGAGGTCCATACCTTGACCCGGCACGAGCGGCTCTTTGTGATCAGCGACCATGCAGGCCTGCTTGGCAGAACCATAGATCACCGGGAAATCAAGGGTGCTGTCCGGTGCTTCCAGGCGGACAAGGAGGTCGAAAACCTCATCCACGGCCCACTCGCAGCGGGCTGCCTCTTTATCTATTTTGTTAATAAGGACAAGAATGGGCAACTTGGCAGCCAAAGCCTTCTTCACGACAAAGAAGGTCTGCGGCATCGGGCCTTCCTGGGCATCAACCAGCAGCACCACGCCGTCCGCCATGCGCAGGACGCGCTCTACCTGGCCGCCGAAATCCGCATGGCCGGGCGTGTCAATGATGTTGATCTTGTAGTCTTTATACATGTAGGAGCCGTTCTTCGAGGCGATGGTGATGCCTCGCTCCCGCTCCAGGTCCATCGAATCCATCATCCGCTCTGCCACCTGCTGGTTTTCGCGGAACATGCCGCTCTGGTGAAAGAGTTTATCAACAAGTGTGGTCTTACCGTGGTCAACGTGGGCAATGATGGCCACGTTTCTGATCTTGCTCTGATCCATTACTACTCTACAGCTCCTCTATAAAAATGAAAAAAGGCGCAGCACTGCGCCCGGCATTGGTGCAAAAAAGGCAGACTGTACAGCAGGAAGAACAAAAAGACAAGGGGATTGGTGGAAAAGGCGGTTTTGGGGAGAAAATATGAGCAGGTTCGTCAGAAGCCTCTTCAGGGATAAAACGTGCTGTCGAGTATTTGTTCCAACGTATAAGGGCAAGTGGCTGGCAATATAGATTCATCCACACCGATTTGCCTGACGATGCTATCAACCGCATAGCTGTACGCCCGTTCAGAACACGTTGGTAGATGTGCTTGCAAGCTGGGGCTATCGCTTAAACACTCTGCAATTCTTCTACGTTGTTCTCGCACAGTGAGTTTCCAGCCGCGTTCATTCTGCGCCAGTAATACATGGAGATAATTCAGCTTGAGTAGATGCGCTATCAATACCTCCAACCTACTTTGCAGCTCTCTCTTTTCGCTTGCACCCACGCTCTCAATTTCCTCGGCCAAGTGTTCAAAATCAAGCTGATCAGTACAACGTTCACGCAAGAGCTGGGCATTGCGCATGGCCCAAGCGTACATATCTGTTTCGTAGAGGCTGGCTGTGGTCATGTGTTCTCTCATTTGGCTGTTTATTTGCTCAATCCACCCTAAAACGGCGCTAAACCCTTGTCAAGAAAAATCCAGCCGCTTTCAACCGCAGATAGCCCCCTTCACCCCACCAGCACAGGCACCGAAAAGGTATTAGGCAAGGAGGCAATCTCCTACCGTAATAGGAGTCACCCTCCTATTACGGTAGCAGGCACACTCCTATTATAATAGGAGGGACGTTCCTATTAGGGTACGTTTTGCAGGAGAACGCAGGAAGGCTCTGGCCAGTGTTCTGGTTCAGCGCAGCAGGCCGATAAAGCAAAAAAGCAAGAGGGAAAAACTGGTGAATTTGCGGAGAGACACTGGAGCGCAGTTAGCGGAAAACCTGCACTGACGCAGCTTGTTACTGGTGGGCGAGGTGGGATTCGAACCCGCGACCTTTGGCTTCGGAGGCCAACACTCTATCCATCTGAGCTACCCGCCCGTGGGGTGAAAGGACGCTTTTTGCTACGACTATAGCGTCCAGGCAGGCAATATAGTATTATTCAAACAAGTCTGCAAACAAAAAACTGCGTCGAGCAGGGATTCTCTTCCTGCTGCCGCTGCCTTCGCCCCAACTTTCTGATCCCAGATGGTCAAAAAAAGATTGCTCGAACTCGCGTTAGTGGTTCTTTTTCTGCTCCTGGCGAGCCTCGCCCTTTGGTTTATTGATGCCGACCGCCTGATTTTTGCTTGGGTGCCCCGCGATCTCTCCATTGCCGCTGTGCTGCCTGCCTCAAGCTGGGCCTGGCCGCAGGGGAATCTTTTTCCCTGGAATATCCTGTATCAGTGGGCAGCAGTACCCGCAGTACTCATTGCCGCCATTGCCTTTATCTTCTTACTGACAGGCTTTGTTAAACAGCAATATACGCCATTACGCAAGCAGGCGGTGTTTGTTCTTCTTTGCATTATTCTTGGCCCTGGCCTGATCATCAATGTACTCCTGAAGGAGCAGTTCGGGCGCGCCCGACCGAGAGAGATTGTTGAATTTGGTGGTACGCATCAATTTACCCAGTTCTGGCAGCCAGGCGAGGCAGGAACAAATAGCTCTTTTCCCTCTGGTCATGCGGCCATCGCTTTTGCGGTAATGATGCCCTGGTTTGTCCTTCGGGAACGGCGACGAAAAGTAGCGGCAGGTTTTCTGGTCTTAGGGGTGCTTTTTGGCTCGTTAGTTGGAGTCGCCCGCATTCTGCAAGGGGGACATTTTCCCAGCGATATCCTTTGGGCAGGCGGCTTGCTTTATCTTCTCGGCGGAATTTTGGCACTGCTTATGGGGATCGACATCAGATATAAAGAAAAACAGATGAAACCGCAGCGAAGACAGCATATAATCAGCAGCAAGCTGTCATCATCAATCCCTTCCTCTGCTGAGGAGACCACGCAATGAAAACAGGTTTTCAATGGGCTGCGGGCGTTCTGCTCTTCTGGACGCTGCTTGTGTTGCCGTCGGCTAACAGCCTGGCCGCTGACAACGAGGAATCCGCCAAGCTGCTCCACTTTCTGGAGACAGAATACACGCCATCCACGCCGCTCCTGCCAGCGGGTGCGACCGTGAAGGAAGGCTTATTCGAGCCAGGCGAGGGCCAGCCAGTCGGAGCTGTGCAGCTTGTCAAAGGTGCGGTGCTTGTTCTGCACAAGGACAACAACAAGACTGCCTTTAAGCTGCAAAAGGACTCCCCGCTCTTCCCTGGCGACACGCTGATCACCGAGAAAGGCAGCCGGGTTACGCTGCTCATGCAGGACAACAGCGTTCTCACCCTCACTGCTCAGTCTAAGCTGGTGCTTGACAGGGCAGTATATAATCCTGATCAAGGCCGTCGTGATACCAAATTGCAACTCCTGTTGGGCCGGATGCGGGCAATAGTTTCCAAGCTGGCTGGAAAGACTTCTTTCACGGTTAAAACGCCGACAGCGTTGGCTGGAGTGCGCGGCACTGACTTTGCCTTGGCAGTTGCTCCTGCACCAGAAGCTCCCTCGCAGCTCATGACGGCAGTCTTAACAGGAGGGGGCCGTTCCTTCGTCGAAGTTACCAGCCCAACAGGCGGCGCAGGCACTGTTCTTTGTCCCCAGTCGGTGCTCAGGGCAGATGAGGGAGGAAAGATCGGTAAGCCGATCAGAGTCTGCTGGCGGGCTGGAAAGTTGATGCGACGAGTCGCACCGGAAATCGGGCTGAATTGCAATTTCTTCTACACACCAAAAAAATGAAGCTGCCAGCTGCCGGGATCTTGGTCTGTTTTCTCCTGCTCTGCTCGCCATCCGCAGGCCGAGCTACTGCGCTCCAGCTTTCCGAACAGGAGTTGCTCGATTTCTTTAAAACCGAAACTGTGTTGCCCGAATCTGCTGATGCAGCTCAGGGACGTGCGCAGGGACGAGGTGCTGAAGCAGGAAAAGTGCAGGTTATGCAGGGAACCATGCTGGTCATTCCGCAAGGTGGCTCTGGAGCCTACCAACTCCAGCAGTGCCTGCCATCGGTGCCGGTTTATAACGGCGACACGCTGATCACAGCCAAAGATACTCGAGCCAAGCTCTTGATGAAGGACAAAAGCATCCTGATCCTGGCAGCCCAGTCAAAAATGGTGATCGACCAAGCGGCGTACAGCTCTGATGAAGACCACCGCGATACCCAGCTCCAGCTCCTGCTGGGCAAGCTGCGCGCAGTTGTCTCCAAAATGACAGGCGACAGCTCGTTCCGCATCAAAACCCCGACAGCAGTAGCCGGAGTCCGAGGCACGGATTTTGCGCTCGCAGTCGGGCCTTCGCCGCATTCATCGACCTCGCTGATGACCGCCTTGGTGACTGGCGGCGGTAATTCAACCGTGGTGCTAACCGGTACAGCAGGCGGCGCAGTCACTGTTGGCCCAATGTCCGCAGCCAGCGCAGCAGCAGACCAGCAGGCCTCTCCATCCTTCCAGCTCGGCCAAACAGCCTGGCATGTTCTGCACAGGATCGCCCCGGAATTTGACCAGGCTGCGGCCTGGCAGCAGGCGTTCCTTAAGCATGAGGAGCAGTGTGGCCTGAACTGGGCAGTCAAGAATGCCCTGGCCAAAGGCGCAGCTCCAGTAGAAATTCTCGCCTTCATTGTGAGCAAGGAAAACAAATTGAAAATTCGGCCTGGCCTAAAGGCCTTGTATTGCGCTGGGACAGACCGGAAGCTCGTACAAAACGCAGCAGATATGCTCGGCATTGCCGGAGCAGAGACAAGTCGGGCCTATGAAGAGAGCAACTCGGAGTGCAGTTCAGGCTTCACATGGTGACATCGTTGCCCGGCCTAGCCCGGTTGCAAACACTTTGCGGCAGCAGGCTACAGCTGCTTTCTACAGCTTGGAAAAAATGCAGCGCAGGCCATTTGCTGCATCTTGTTGGCGGAACGGTTTCGCTTGCTCTGACCGGTCTTGCCCTTTGGAATCCGTCTCTGCTCAATGATCTGCGTCTCAAGTCCTTTGATTTGCTCATCGAGCAGATGCCCGCGCCGCTGGCTGATCCGCCCGTAGTGATTGTTGATATCGACTCGAAAAGTCTCGCCGAAATCGGCCAGTGGCCCTGGCCGCGCAACCGGACAGCCCAGTTGATCAACAAAATTGCTGCTGCCAAACCAGCGGTTATTGGTCTGGATATCGTCTTTGCCGAACCAGACCGGACCTCACCAAGCCGTCTCGTTGATGTCGAAGAGAAAAACATGCCTGCGGCAGTGCAGAACTATTTGCACAGCCTGACCGACCATGATCAGCTTTTAGCCGGAGTCTTAACCGCCAGCCCAGTGCCAGTTGTTGTCGGTCATCTTTTCATCAACCAGGGATCTGCTGCCGCTGATGTCGCCCCCAAGAAGAGTGGCAGCTTTGTCCTGCGAGGTCAGTATCCTGCTTCCTTCCTGCACCGCTTCAACACTGTGGATGTCAATCTCCCAGAGATTGAACAAGCCGCTCAAGGCAGCGGTTTTTTCAATATCGTGCCAGACGAAGATGCTATCTCCCGCCGTCTGCCCCTGCTGATCAACTCCAAGGAAGAACTATACCCCAGTCTGGTGCTGGCCATGCTCCAAGCCGCAGCAGGTGGCAAACCTGTTATCGTTGAAAGCAACGATAACGGGGTGCGGACAGTACAAGTCGGCCAGCACCGGATACCCACAACCATGCGGGGGGAGATGCTGGTCAATTTCAGCGGGCGGCCCTATGACGATGATGCGCTCCAGAAGTCCGAGAAATTTCCGAGACGGAATAGATCCTCGTTGAAGAGGCTGTTGAAATACAGCACCTCTTTCTTCCAGAAGCTGCAACATTGGTTCCCCTTCCTGCACTGTCCAAGTTCCTTCAAAGCAAAACCTGGTAAGTTGCGCTACATCTCTGCTGCTGACATCTTGAAGAAGCATGACAATCCCCAAGAGGCTGAACAGCAAGCAGCTGCGTTGCGGAAACTCCTGGAGAAAACCTATGTCATAGTTGGAACCTCGGCCTTTGGACTTTTTGATCTGATCGCCGTACCAGTAAGCGAGGTCTTTCCCGGTGTAGAGTTCCACGGCCAAGCCCTCAACACCATCCTGACCGGCAGCTTTCTTGATCGGCCCGAATGGGTCAAAGGCCTGGAGGTTATCCAGCTTTGCGGCATTGGCCTCCTGCTGACTTTTCTCCTGCCCAGGGCTGGAGCCGCAGGTGGCCTGCTCATTGCCTTTGGCCTAGTTGCTGGCAGCCTGGTCTTCTCCCTGTGGAATTTCCGTTGGAACCATCTGTTGGTTGATATGGTCACGCCAACTGCCGCAACAGGTCTGCTCTACACCGTGCTGACCTCTTTCAACTATTTTGCCGAGGAGCGGAAAAGCTTCCGGCTCCGCTCCGCCTTTGCCCAATATCTGGCCCCGGAAGTGGTAGATGAACTGGTCAAGAATCAGGACAGCTTAGTTCTCAGCGGCGAGGAGCGTGAGTTGAGCATCCTTTTCTC
Organism: Candidatus Electronema sp. PJ; assembly: GCF_048287395.1. Classification (NCBI taxonomy): domain Bacteria; kingdom Pseudomonadati; phylum Thermodesulfobacteriota; class Desulfobulbia; order Desulfobulbales; family Desulfobulbaceae; genus Candidatus Electronema; species Candidatus Electronema sp. PJ. The sequence continues at coordinate 7,718 of NZ_JBLWEO010000049.1, forward strand.
TGACATCCGCAGCTTCACCAGTATGGCGGAAAAGATGCGGCCAGATGCCCTCTGCGCCTTTCTCAACGAATACCTAACCCCAATGACCGCAGCCATCATGAACCGGCGGGGCACAGTGGATAAATTCATCGGTGATGCGGTGATGGCTTTCTGGAATGCACCGATGGCCACCTCGAACCATGTCCGTCATGCCTGCGAAAGTGCCCTAGCTATGTTGAGCGAGTTGGAGACGCTCAACCATTCCTGGCTGAAGCGGGGCCTACCCAACATCCGCATCGGCATTGGTATTCATTGCGGCACAGCCCGGGTGGGTAACATGGGGTCGCAACAGCGTTTTGCCTACACCGTCATCGGTGATACCGTCAATCTCGCCTCTCGTTTAGAGGGACTGACCAAATATTACGGTGCTGACATCTTAGTCAGCGGGGCAGTCTATGAGGCAGTGGAGATAGGTCATTTTGAATTCCGCCGAGTGGACACTGTGCGGGTGGTCGGTAAAAGCGAACCTGTGGCCGTTTATCAGTTACTCGGCAAACACAAGCTCGCAGACCACTACGGCGAGAAAGTCGAGGAAATGCGTTTGTATGACGAGGCGTTTTCCCTGTACTACAATGCCGTTGATGCCGCTGATTTTCAGGCTGCTGGCCAGCTGTTTCAACAGCTGGCCGCGCACCAGCCAGAAGACAAGCTCTACAAACTGTACGAAGAACGCTGCCGTCAGCTGGCCGAAAATCCCCCCTCGCATTGGGACGGCATCACAGATATGCGGAGCAAGTAGGCCCTTCCACTCCTTCGGTACCTTCCAGAAGATAAGAAGTAGAAGGGCAAAGCACTGGAGAGGTATGTGCAGCCACTTCTCCAGAAGAGATCAAACTAGAATGCTCTTTCTTAGTGTAACGTACCAAGCTGTACCTTATTAATAGGAATATTGCCGTTTGTTGCAACGGCATCGCAGCTAATCCCATCAAACTGTACATAGGTATCGTTATCACTATTACGAAACGCATTCAGCAACGTATCATGCAGGTTACGATAGTTTGCTATGTCCTGCGCCTTAACTCCTGAAATGACGCTGAACCAACGCAGTTTTGCGTCTTGATCATCACCGCAGGTGCCAATAATTGAAAAACGTATTCTAGACTGATAGCTCGTCCCCACTTTTAATGCAGGGGTTGTACCTACAAAATGAATTCTTCCAATAGTTGTTGCAGCCATTGCTGTACTACTCATCAATGATAAAAATAACCCGCCTAACAATATAGCCTTTTTCATGTTAACCTCATGGGTTGTTAAGAATAAATAATCGTAACCTCATTTCGAGGTTACGCAATGAGTAGCAAAGAGGTAAACGATCTCAAACTTGACTTTGTAGGTACCGATATGCGAAAAAGGAGCTTTTGTCAAAAGGAAAAAGCTCAGAATGGAAAAAATGTTGCGTACACTTCCTGCGTTTGCGAGATAACATCACAAGAAATTGCGAGATCAGCTCACAAAGACTGTGAGCTGAGAAGAGAGGCTGGAAGGAATGCGGCTGCCGCGCTCAGTGAGAGAAAGGCTCTAATTATTTCCCCTCCGCAATCATGCGGATGATGTCTGATTTGCCGATCACCCCGACGAGCTGCTCGTTTTCATCCAGCACTGGCAGAGTATGTACCTTTTTCTCCGCCATCAAGGTCGCCACTTCTTCCATCGGGGTGTTTTGCTGCACCGTCACAGGCTTGCTGGTTTGAATGTCTGCCACCGTGGTTCCGGCAATCTTTTTCATCTCCCGTTCCATCACGTCTGGGTCTTCAAGAAAGAAAAAGGCATCTAAGATCGCCAGAGCTGTGGGGATGTGCACTTTCTTATTTTGAAAGATCAGATCGCTTTCTGTGACCACGCCAATCACTTTGCCCATGCCATCAACCACTGGTGCGCCGCTGATCCGGTTTTCTGAGAGAATGCGGGCCAGTTCACGCACGGCAGTATCGGGTGTCACGGCAATGACATTGGTGGTCATCAGGTCTTTTGCTATCAACATGCTGTTCCTCTTGTTCCCAAAGAAGGGTAAGAGCAGGTTTCTCTGCCTGCCTTTGTTGTTTTATTTCTGCTGGAGAGTGCTGATCGCCCAAGGCAGGGCTGCGGCCAATTCTCCTGCGGTGAAACCGTGCTGCTGCTTCTGAGCCAGCAAGTCCGCAGCAAGTCCGTGGAGGAAAACGCCAATGGCAGCCGCCTCCCAAGGGATATAGCCCTGGGCCAACAAGCCACCAATGAAGCCAGCCAGCACATCACCGGTGCCGCCAACGGCTAGACCGTTGTTGCCACTGCTGTTGACTGCCCAGCCACCTTTGCTGGAGCAGATTACGGTGCCTGCGCCTTTCAATACCGTGATGATTTCGTGGCCATCGCGGATTTCTGCCTCGGCCAACCAGTCGGCGGCTTTGAGCCGATCAGCCTGAATCTCGGTTGTCCGCAGCCCAGTCAATCTGGCCATCTCGCCAGGATGCGGGGTAAGCAGGCGCGGCCCAGCGGCATCGGCAATCGAGAGCGTGTTCTGCGCTAATAAGTTGAGCGCATCGGCATCAAGCACGATGGGCAGATGAACCCGGCGGTGCAACCGCAACACCAGCTCGCCGGTCTCTGGGGCGAGGCCGATACCAGGGCCGATAACCAAGGCATCCTTGTCTGCCAGCAAGTTTGTGATCTGTTCATAATCCGCTGCGGACAGATAACTGTCTGAGCCAGGCAAAGGCACCGTCATTACTTCGGGCAGAGCTGTGGCAAAAATCGGGTTGAGTGCTTTTGGCACGGCCAATGTCACCAAACCACAGCCGCTGCGCAAGGCAGCTTTGGCTGCCAAGAGGGCTGCACCGGTTTTACCTTCAGAACCAGCGAGAATCAGTAGATGCCCAAAGCTGCCTTTGTGAGCTGCCTTGGCTCTTGGGCGGAGCAAAGCGGCAATACCCCGCTGCTCAAGCAATTGACCAGGCAATTTTGCCGCTGCAACTAGCTGCTCTGGGATGCCAATGTCTGCCACTTTCAGTTTGCCGACCGCTGCGCCGCCATGCAGGTACTGCCCTGGCTTGGCCAGGCCGTAAGTCACGGTTAAATCCGCCTCAACAGAGCAGCCAAGCGGCATTCCGGTCTGGGCAGAGAGGCCAGAGGGAATATCAACCGCCACAACAGGCCAGTGCTGCTGCTGGGCAAGCTCGTTGATCAAGCGCACCACAGCGGCAAAGCAGCCTTCGAGCTTGCGACTCAGGCCGATGCCGAACAGAGCATCCACCAGACTGTGCACAGGCTGCGTAAAATGGAGCTGCCGGATTTTGTCGAGGAGCTGCGGCAGCTCTGCTTCTTGGCGAATGATGTAATGGGTAAGCCAGAGTTTGGCGCAAATGCCTGCATTGACAGCGGCATCGCCGCGCAGCTGTTCTGGCTCGATGAGAAAGACCAGTAAAGGCACACCGCCTCGCTGGAGAACATGGCGGGCTATCACCAAACCGTCGCCACCGTTGTTGCCTGGCCCGATAAACAGGCAAACACTCTTGCCGAGCACCGGGCCAAACTGTGCTTCCATCTGATCAAGGGTTGCCCGGCCCGCGTTCTCCATCAGCACCAGGCCAGGAATGCCCAGCTCCTCCATCGCAGCCCGGTCAAGGGACTGCATCTGCTCTGGGGTGGCGAGTTTCATGATTGCTGCCTACGCCGCTGGGATTTTTGGCTTGCTGCTACGGGTGATTTCGCTGGTGCGGGTGCCGCCTGCCATCTCGTACTGGCTGCTGTCTTTGCCGTACTTTACGCCAACCCCGGCCAACATCCGGCTGGATAGGCTGCGCAGCTTTTTTTCTGCGGCTTTGAAGTAGTTGCCCAAGGCATCAGCCTGCGCAAGTTGGCCATTATAGGCATCAAGGGCGGCTTGCACCTCTGCAATCTCGTTTGCAAGGGTGGCAACCGTGAGATCATTGCCCAAATCCAGGTTCGAGTCAATCGCCTTCAGATTGGCAGCGCGTTGCTGCGCTTGAGCGATGACTTGCGAGCTTTTCCGTTTGAATGCCATGAGCTATCCCTCCTGAAAAATGAGTTTTCCCTTGTGGCAAGGGAGGCGGCAGACGTGTAGAAGCAGTTTTCACACGTCTGAATGCTCTATTCAAACATATAAATGCTGCTTTTGCACGTCCGAAATCTCTATGCAAACGTTTGTCAGGAGATTTTCAACGAGTGAATGCTCCGTTTAGACATGTAAATACTCTGTTCGCTCGTTTGAATACTGATCTTGTATGTCCGAAAGCTCTATACAGACGTTCGCTAGGAGCTTTTCAACGAGTAAATGCTCCGTTCACTCGTCTGAATGCTGCTTTTGTACGTCCGAAATCTATATGCAAACGTTTGTCAGGAGATTTTCAAGGTGTGAATGCTCCATTCAGACATGTAAATGCTCTGTTCACTCGTCTGAATGCTGCTTTTGCACGTCTAAAAGCTCCTGACGGACAAACACCACCGGCTAGGGAACCTGTGCAGGCAAATTTCAGGGAAGGGAATTCGCTTTTGTCTCGCTGCGGCGTTGCAGCGGTTTGATCCGCCTGCCTGCTTTCTTCTCTTCTTCTTTGAAGAAAGCATATATTTTGGCCATGTCGCCTTTAAAACGTTCGGATATTTCGTCTCGTGCTTGGCGGATATCGGCGATAATGGAATCTGGTTTCATGGTTCTGTGGTGCTAAATCAGTTGCCGCTCCATCCACTCGTTTGCAAGGAGCTTTTACTCGTTGCAAACCTACTGCGCGATCTCTGAACGCTTGCCTGCCTATTTTGCTTCTCAGCAGCATTGCGCTGCGGCACAGACGGCCTGGCGGATAAGCTGCCACGGAATGCCTTCATAGAGTCTGCCATCCAGCTCGATGGCCCGACACTGCGTTGCTTCGCTGCCCAGCATTTCGCAGCAAGACTGGCAATGACTCTGGCGCAGGGTTGCATGGGGCAGAAGCTGCTCAAGCGGCTTACCATTGATCAGAATCAGGTTGGATTCCTCCATCCGCTGTGCAGGCAGCTTGGTTTCCTGGAAACGCAGCTCCCAGCCTTTTGGCTGGCATTCTTCGGCAAGTTCTGTTACCGCCTTTTGCAGGGCCGCGCCGGTCTCTGAACAGCGGATACAGGTGTTGCCTTCTTGGTCAAAATGTCTCCACTCGATTTCTAGGACGTGCATTTTTCTTTCCGGTTCATTTATCTCAGAGCGCAGGCAGCATACGCGGTTGGGAAAACAGTAACTCTGCGGCGAAAAGAGGTCTCCGCCGCATCAGACCTGCCACAGGAGGTTTCAGCAAGGGTTCAGACCGAGGCCAAAAAGGTGCGGGTAGTTTCTTTAGCGCGACGATTGCTGCCAAGTGCCATCAATGAGAATTTCGTGCGGGCGAAAATCTGCCTTGTACTGCATCCCCTTGAGTCGCTTGATCCAGTATCCGAGATACAGCGTGCAGATACCATGCCGACGGCAGAAATCAATCAAATACAGAATGTTTAGGGTGCCGGGACTCCGCTTGGCCTGATCTGGATCAAAGTAGAAATAGACGGCATTGAGCCATTGATCCGAGCAATCCACAACGGCCACCCCGAGCAGTTTGTTGTCCTCGGTGCGATAGCGGATTTCAAAGCACTTAGTCATGGAAGTGATGAAAAAACCGCTGTAGTAACTTTCCGCATCTGCCCTGCCACCGGGGAAACGGGCCTTCAAGAAGCGTTCGAGGAGGGCGAGATTCTCGTCAGACATGGTTACAGGGGCCAAACCAACCGCGACATCGTGGTTTTTCTTCCAGACTCGCTGTTGACTCCGGTTAGGCTGGAACTGTTGCGGGTTCAGGCGGATAGGAACGCATTCGTTACAGCCTGGACAGCGCATGGAATACATGCAATTGCCGTTGCGACGATAACCATTTTCAAAAAATAGGCCGACAGTGGAGTCTGTTAAGGAGCCAAACACGGCTTGATGATAAACAGCCTTGTGCGGCTGCTCGTAAGGGCAACGGGCAGCGATGTCAGCGAAATACTGCTCCAGATTTTTCCCGATGCGCTGCTTATCCACGTGCTGCTGCTTGATCCGGCTTCCTGGCATGGAATTCGGCAAAGTTGAATGCATCATTCAAGCTACCTCCTGGCGTAAGCCAATCCGCTGGGAAAAGAAGCAGCCCAGCCATCAGCCGGAGCATATTCTTTTTTGTCAAAATTCCAATTCGTTAAGCTGCCAAGCGCAATCTCCATGATCTTTCCTGATATTGATTGACTTTTCTGCATAGGCGTAGCCCAGCAGTATTTGTAGTCATTTTACCAAGTTTTGCCGCAATGTCACGGAAATTGGCTGCTTAAGAGCCAGAGAAAACAACTCGAGAGCCGATTGAAGATACCGACAAGGGAACGACTGCTGCTGGGGAAGAAAGATCACGAACAGATCCTGCGCAGCATCTTTCCCCATCTCAGATCAGGAAAGATACTGCCCGAGTAGTGCTCGCGTTCCTTATTTTTTGCTATAGACGATCTGCTTGGAGCCGTTCTCGCAGCTGCCCACAACTTTGCCCGCAGCCTTGCCTCTGGCGGCAACTGTCAGTTCATAGTTCTTCACACCCTTAGCAGCCAGCTTGCCAGCAATCTCGGTCTTCAGCTCTTCGCAGGATTTGATGGTCAAATCAGACTCCACCTGAATCATCTTGACCGCTACCACAGGCACCGGCTTTTCATCGCCTTGCGGTACAGGCAGGGCCACCGTAACCTGCGGTCGATCCTGCCCCAACTTTTCAGGCAGCGCGACAACCTGATTCTGGGCAGGCTTGGCTCCTGGTTTGAAATAGACGATCTTCTTGGACCCGTCCTCGCAGCGGCCTACAACCTTGCCAGCCTCGCCAGCATCAGTGGCAATAGCCAGTTCATAGCCCTTTACCCCCTTGCTGTCCAACTTGGCAGCAATCTCAGCCCGCAGCTCCTCGCAAGGTTTGACAGCCGCAGCAGCTTGGCCAAAGCCAAACAACACCGCAGATAGAAAAAAAACAAAGTGTTTCATAAGCACAACTCTCCTTGTCAGCGACAGGCGATATTTAGATAAGGCGAAACAGATCACCGTGTTTTGTAATTCAGTATGATATACAGTCCCATCCCTACTGTAAAGGTGAGATTGGGGAGCAACGAAGTGTCAATGCTGCCGCCACCGGCCTCAACGGTGTAGGAAGCAGCATACACGTCGCCGAACAGGGTTACAATGAAGGCACTGATGAGAATAACCACTCGGAAGGCGATGTCAATGTGCTTGCTCAAACACCAGCTGAAATACCACGCCACAGCAATGCCAACTGACCACGGGATCAAGATGGAAAACACAGCCATTTTAATGGGATTGGTCACAGAAACTGAGGCCATCATCATTGCAGGGATAGAAAGCCCCAAGGCTCTCGCCCCGAAATAGATTAAAAAGCCCGTCATGGCCGAGATAATCAAAATAACCTTCTCAAACATCTTCTCTTCTTTATGAACCGCGTAGCCGATATAGGCTATCAGCCCCATGATCCCAAAAAGAATCATGATGTGCGTGATGATATTCAAGAGAAACACCATAGCGTGGCCCTTTGGTTAGAGGAAAATACAATGTCCGGCGAAACCATCTGTGCAGAGGCTGGAGGCCGGTCTTTCTTCTTTCAACTCTATCAAACAGTCAATAGCCATACAACAGTAGGAGTGTCAAGCGTAAATTACTGAAGCGAGAAAAAATATTTGCAGCCACTTTGCGGTCAATCTCTACCGCTGGCGCGTACTCAAGGCAGAAGGCAGGCACGAAAAGAAGCCCTGCGAGCTAGCCAGGCGGTTGCTTGGGCTTTTTCCCCTCCTGATCCTGGCCACGTGCAACAAACATATCCTTGGCAGATTCATCAACACGCTCAAGCCAAGCATACCTTCAAATCTTGATTTTCTCTCCTAAAAATTTTGGTTTCGTCTGCAAGATCTTTACATCCAGCACACACATGGCTTTGGATAACACCTCGCGCAAGCGTGTTTTCAAACCACCATAGACATCGACATCACGGGCATTATAACCGTACAATTCTATGCCGTAGGCTCGGCCAATATATACGGCTCTGGTGTTGTGAAACTTCTGCGAGATGACAATACCGTGCTGTTGGCCAAAGATTTCCTTGAAACGGAGGATGGAATCCAGGGTTCTGAAGCCAGCATAGTCGCAGATCACATCTGCTTCCTGTACTCCGGCCTTGATCAGATCGCGTTTCATGGTCATTGGCTCGTTGTATTGCTGCGTTCGGTTGTCGCCTGAGACAATGATCTTTTTGCATTTCCCGCTTTTGTAAACTTCTACGGCGGCGATAATTCTATATTGATAATACAGATTCCGCCTGCCTCCTCGCAACCATTTTGAGGTGCCAAGAAGAATGGCGCAGTATGCTGGCCGCAGTTCACTGAGGTTGTCAAAGGTATATTGCGCGGAACTGCTGATTATGAGATTGGCAGAAACAATTAAAGTAGCAGTCAAAATGGAAAAAATGAGCAAGACAACAAGTAGTTTTCGTTTCATCTGCATTTTTCAGGAGGGTAGCACCACCGTCCGGTTATATTTCATCACGCCACCACACTGCTCTGGCAGAAAAGCCAAGATCGCAGGCTGGTCGGTCTCATCCAAACCAAGGGCAGCCAGGGCGGATTCAGAGAGTTCGAGAAAGACAGCCTGTTTCAGGAACTCCAGTCGCGAGCGAACCGTGAACAAGCCCTCTACGCTTTGGGGTAGTTCGCGGCGCAGGCGGTCGCGCAGCTCTGGTTGTGAGCTTGTTGCCAAGTTGTCTGGCAAAGAACGCTGACCGCAGCGCAGCCAGTCGTAGCGCAGCAGCTCCAGCACGAGCGCACCATCTTTACGCTGCTGGGCCAGTTGCACCAACAGGCTGTTCATCAGGGCCTGAGTGTGCGCGAGGCGGAAGAAGTCATGTTCGCGGCAGATTTCAAGCAAGGCCTGGAAAAAACAACTCGGTTCCTCGTTGCTCCGCAGAAGATACGGCCACAGAGAACGGAAGAAGCGGCTGTTGTAAAAGGCTTCCCCACATTCGCAGAACTCGTACAGCTCCCTGAGTTGCTGATGCTCTAACCAGCGTGTGGCCAGCACTTCATACGGTGGCTCGCTGCAATACACTAAGCCGAATTCTCCTGCCCGCGCCTGCATCTCAGTGTCTGGCAGCACTTTGAGTAGGCCAAGTTGGATGTAATGGGGTACGCAGCGAAAGACTCGGTTGAAAGAGGCACGGAAGCTCTCTGCTGTTTCAAAGGGGAGGCCGAGAATCAAATCCGCATGAATATGAATGGTGTCAAAGGCAACCAGGCGGCGGATGTTCGCCTCAGCCTGCGCAAGATTCATGCGGCGCTTAACCGCAGCCAAAGTCTCCTCGTTACAGCTTTGCAGGCCAATCTCAAACTGAAAGAGATCGCAGGGCACCTGTTTGAGCAGGGTAAACATCTCTTCAGTGAAGCGATCAGGGGCGATCTCAAAATGAAAACGAACTCCATCCGCCTCCTTGAGGAGAAATTCCCACAGCGTAAGGGCGCGTTCTGGGTTGTCGTTGAAGGTGCGGTCAACCAGCTTGATGATCATGGGTTTGGCAGCAATTAGACCGCGCAGCTCCTCCTTAACCAGGTCGAGCGGCTTATGCCGAACTCCCTTGGATAGCGAAGAAAGGCAGTAGGAGCAGGAAAAAGGGCAGCCGCGTGAGGATTCATAATAGACCTGGCGGTTGCGCAGGAGGCTGGAAAAATCTTCCTGTCGGTAAGGCGAGGGAAAATGGTGCGTTGTTTCTGCTTGATAGTCAGGCTTCAGAGTTCCAGCTTGGAGATCAAGGAAAAACTCTTCGTTTGCCCCTTCGATTTCTCCCCTAAAGATCGTGCCAAGGCCTTGCAAAGCAGCGGCCTGCGGGCCGCCAAGAATGATGGGCAAGTCGGGCAAAAGCCGGGCCAGATCAGTCACTAGGCGGCGGATATAGGCATGATTCCAGATATAAACCGAGAACAGTACGGCCTTGGCAGGTTGGCTGCTAATCCGCAGCAAGGTGGCGTAATAGGGGTCGTTGAGGGTGAATTGGCTGAGGAGAACCAGTTCATCCGGCAAACGACGTTCGAGTTCGGCGCGGAGGCAGAATTGCGCCAAGCAGGAATGGGAGTAGCGGCAGTTGAGGCTGATCAGGTGGAGCATGGTTGTCCAGCGGTTGAATTTCCCACAGAGTTAACTCAATCTGACCAGAATTGCAACGAGCAGGAACAGTTCGCCGAAATAAAACATCGTCATTGGAGCGGCAACTTGGTATATTTTCTTCTTTCAAACTTGGACTCGCTGGCCTGTTGAAAACTTGTTAACAACCTGTTGATAACTTGTTAGCAAGTGGTCAACCAATCTGAGCGGGTCTAACTTTTCAACAAAAGAACTCCCAAGTTATCAACAGGGCAATTCTTGGTAAACCAGCGGGTTGCATCTGTTATCAACAAATCAACAGCCCCAATATCAATAAGTTTTTTCTATATAAAAGGAGTATCTATTATGCCGTTCCATTTCAACATCGCCAAGAAAGACCTTTTAGAGGCGGTGAGTGCCCAGCAGAACATCACGAACAAGAAAGGCACGCTGGCCATCCTTTCCAACGTGCTACTGGAAGTGCGAAGCAACGAGGTGGTCTTCACTGGTACGGACTTGGAGGTCAGTTTGCGCCAGACCGTCATGGCTGAAGTCTTTGAAGAGGGCACCTTAACCTTGCCAGCCAAGAAGCTCTTCGAATTGGCCCGAGAATCCGGCTCTGAAACGATCAATTTTAAGGAAGAGGAGAAGCATTGGGTGCGAATCAGCGCAGGCAGCAGCACCTATCGCCTGGCTGGCATGGTGAGCGAGGAGTTTCCCCAGTTTGAATACTACAACGAACAGGCCTTGGCAGATGTGGAGAGCGAGGTGCTCTGCGATTTAATCGACAAGACCATCTTCTCTATCGCCCCTGAGCGGGAGAACATGTTCAACCTCACCGCTGCCTTGCTCCAGAAGCGGGAAGAAGAGGGCAAAACTGTGCTGCGCATGGTTACGTCTGACGGCCACCGCCTAAGCATCATGAATCGGGAAGCAGCAGGCTTGGCTGGCCTGGATTTCGGGCAATCAATCCTGATTCCCCGCCGGGGTGTGCAGCAAATGCGCAAGTTCTGCGAGGAGTTGGATATCTGCCGGATCGGTGTAGATCAGAAAAAACTGGTTTTGGAGAGCGAGCATTCGGTGCTGATCATCCGCTTGATGGAAGGCGATTTCCCGGATTTTGAGAACATCCTCCGCTCACTGCCTGCTGACAACAGCATGTTCATCAACAAGAACCTTTTCCTCGAATCGCTGAAGCGGATCAATCTTTTTACCGAAGATATGTTCCATGCCATTCGCTTTGAGGCCAAAGGCAACCGCCTCATTCTTACTTCCGAGAACGCAGACTTTGGTTCAGCGCGGGATGAGATTGAAATCACCTACAGCGGCAATGATCTCTGCATGGGTTTCAATTGTCGCTATTTCATGGAGGCTCTTTCCGTACTTGAAGGCGATGCAGTTTCTGCCGCAGTCAGCTCGGATGAAAGCCCCTGCCTGATCAGTTCAGCCGCAGACCAGGGCTTTCTTGGTATTGTCATGCCGATGAAACTGAGCAACTCGCCGTCCATTGCCTGATGTTCCAGCAGTATCCTGTCCTGGATTCCACCAGCAGCCTTGCCCTGGACTTAGCCCAGCAGGGAGCAGAGCAAGGCACGGTGGTGCAGGCCGATCAGCAGACTGGCGGACGCGGACGCGGCGGGCGGTCATTCGCCTCGCCGCTCGGTGGCTTGTATTTTTCCCTGATTGTCCGACCTGCGTTGGAGCCTGGCGATTTTCCCCTCCTCACGTTAGCTGCTGGAGTCGGACTCAGCAGAGGTATCAAGCAGGCAACAGGCGTGCAGGTGCAGCTCAAATGGCCGAACGACCTCTATGTTGCTGACCGAAAACTCGGCGGCATTCTCACGGAAAGCGGGCCGCTGCGAGGTGGGTTGCCAGAATTTGTGGTGATCGGGGTGGGCATCAATGTGGCTACCCTACCTGAGCAGTTTCCGCTGGATTTACGCGGCAGGATCATCAGTCTTGCCGAATTAGGCGTGGCATACCACCCTATTGATCTGCTGCCACCTTTGTGCGAGGCCCTGCTCGTCGCTGTTAAGCAACTCCAGCAGGATAAAGCCGCCGTGCTGGCCGAATGGCGGCAGCGGGATTATCTCCTTGGCAGGCCGCTGGAATATTACCACGAGGGCCAAGTGCTCTCAGCCATCGGGGCAGGGCTTGCCGAGGACGGGCGATATCTTGTCCTTGACCAGCAACAGGTTGAACACCGAGTGACAGCAGGTGATCTCAACCCGATCAAGGTAGCCGCCTTGCGGCCAAACGAGCAGTAAGTATCAAGTAAAAAGTACAAAATTTTACCAAAGGAGAAATCATGGCTTTTTTTCTGCCGCTGCCTTCTGGCAGTCAATTAGTGACAACTTTTACAATTCCTGATGTAAGAACAAAAAGTTCTCTGGCTGAACCAGGGGAAATGGAACTCTTTCATGAAAAAATAAAGCGATGTTCAAGGGAATTTAAGCCAAGGAAAAATTATCAATACATCGTCTGCGTCAGAGTATCCTGCACCAATCAGCGAGGCTGCCCTCTTTCTGATGCAGAACATGTTACCACGTCAATTGTCTATGCGCTCTTCCCTGATTGCGATTCGATAAATATAGTCAAAGGAGTACAGACCGAGGCCGAGATGACTGCCAAAACTGTCTCTGACGAGAAAACAGAAGTATTTATTTATGCTGTCTAGGATATCGATTCTGGTTGTTCCAGTTGAAAACGACCCGATCTTTCAGCTCGGCAGCCAACCCATTGAGGATGAGGTAGAAGATGCCTCTGTCAACCACGATGCCTATCTTGTTGAGGAGCATATCATTCCAGAAAATAGCCCATGCCACCTCTGCAACTAACTCTGCATAAAGCAAAACACCGCTCCATTCCTCATGCTCTCTCCTGCTGATCTTCAGAAACGCTCTTTCCTGCTTCAGGCGGTGCGCAGCTTCTTTGCTGGCCGCCAATATCTCGAAGTTGACACCCCTATCCGCTTGCCGGTGTTGATTCCAGAGGCCTACATCCAGCCGCTGCTCTCTGGAGACCGCTTTTTGCAAACCTCGCCAGAGCTGTGCATGAAACGGCTGCTCGCCAGAGGCTGTTCCCAGCTCTTCCAAATCTGCCGCTGCTTCCGCAAAGAAGAACGCGGGCGGCTGCATTTGGAGGAATTTGCCATGCTGGAGTGGTATCAGGTCGGCTGGACCTATGCTGAGTTGATGGCAGAATGTGAGGCCTTGATACGCCAGCTGGCCCAGGCCTGCGCAGACCAGGGCTGGCTGGCTTTGCCCGCTTGGGCAGCGCAAGCAGAGCCTTGGCAGCGGCTGACTGTCGAAGAGGCCTTTCTCCGCTTTGCTGGGCAGTCAGCTGCCCAGGCTGTGGCTAAAGGCAGCTTTGATGTGCTGCTGGTGGAAAAGTTGGAGCCGGAGCTGGCCCAGCTTGGCGCGGTGTTTCTCTGCGATTACCCCTTGGAATTAGCCGCGTTGGCCCGGCCCAAGCAGGAAAATCCGGCGGTGGCCGAGCGCGTTGAGCTGTATATCAACGGGATTGAGTTGGCCAACGGCTTTTCTGAGCTGACCGACAGCCAGGCGCAACGACAGCGCTTCAGCGCAGAGCTAGTTAAAGCGGAGTTAAATCCCAATCTCATGCCAGAGAAATTCCTCCGCGACCTAGCGCAATTACCTGAATGCGCTGGCATTGCCCTGGGACTTGATCGCCTGTTGATGATACTGCTTGGGCGGCACAGTCTCGCCGAGGTGCTGCCCTTTGCGGACGAAGATTTGTAAGCAGCAAAGGAGTTTTGTTGAACCAAACTCCTTTGCCAGCAGGATTTACATGTCTGAATGCTCTGTTTACTCGTTTGAATAGAGCTTTTGGATATACGAAACCAGCATTCATACGTTTGTTAGGAGCTTCTGGATGTCCAAAACCAGTATTCACTCGTTTGCTAGGAGATTTTGCACGTTGCCAAGTTGCATTCAGACGAGTAAATGGAGGATTTGGATGTCCAGAACCAGCATTCACTCGTTTGTTAGGAGCTTTTGCACGTTAGCAAGCTGCATTTAGACGAGTGAATGCAGCATTTACATGTCTGAATGCTCCGTTTACTCGTTTGAACAGAGCATTCACTCGTCTGTTAGGAGCTTTTACACGTTGCCAAGCTGGTCTGGAACAAGCCAATCCACCTCCTTGATAACCTGACCAGCTTGCTCTTGTTTTGCGCCTCGTTACATATAGGAGTAGCCTACCGGAGAATCGTCTTGCTTCTTGGCAATAAGCGCGTTGGTCACGGTATCATAGAGTTGTTGCGCCCCGCTATAGCCGAGATGCAGGATGCGTTGGCCGCCAACCCGATCATGAACGGGAAAACCTACCCGGATAAGCGGGATATGCAGCTTGCGGGCGAGCGGATAGCCCTTGGAATGGCCGACGAGCAGGTCTGGCTCCAGGCTTTCCATAATCTCCGCGATGTCAAAGAAGTCCGCGCCTTCATGCACCTGCGGCTGTTCAGCCAGAATGTGGCCAGTTACGTCAGCAATGGCTGCGGCCAGCTTGCCTGACGTGCCACCAGAGGCGCAAAGTACCGGCACAACGCCGATCTCCGCCAAGAAAGCGGTTAGACCTACCACCAAATCCTCCTCGCCATAGACAATGGCCTTTTTGCCAAAGACGTACTTGTGGCCATCCACGTAGGCATCAACGAGCCGACCCCGCTCCTTGCGGTATTTCTCCGGCACTGGCAGATCACTCAATTGGGAAAGGAGCGAAAAGAAGCGGTCGCTTTCTTCAATGCCGATAGGCAGGCCGAGCCGGTGCTGACTGATCTTGAAACGTTCCTTCAGGTGCAAGCCGCCGCTCTTTTCATTGCTGAGAGTGCGGCCCAATTCGATGCTGGCGCGACTGCGGCCCATTGCAGCAATCGCGGCGAGGGGTGTGCCGCCCGCCTGAATCTTTTCATATTCCAACAAAGCCTGGCCATCCATAGTCTCAGCGAGATCAGGCAGCATGGTGCAGTGGAGGCCGAAGTCCGCCATGATTTCTTTGAGCAGGCGATAATCTGCTGAGGAGACAAAACCGGGGAGGAGGTTGATGGTTTCGGTTCTTGGCCCGCCGTGTGCCAGTTGTTCGACTACTGCCTGCACTGCGCCGTGGAAGCCTTCCATGTGGGTGCCGGAATAACTGGGTGTAGAGACGTGGACAAACTCTGGCAGTCCCTCTGAGCCTTCGGTGTCCTTGGCATACTCCTTGAGATAGCGGGCAACATCGTCGCCAATGGTCTCAGTCAAGCAAGTGGTGGCGATGCCAATCAAGGCCGGGCGATATTTCATCGCTACGTTGCTCAGGCCTAACTTGAGATTGGGGCCGCCACCGTAAACGGCGTTCTTTTCCGACAAAGAGGACGAGGCGATATCGATTGGCTCGTTGTAGTGACTGATGATGTAGCGACGCATATAGGTAGCGCAGCCCTGTGAACCGTGCAGATAGGGGACTGCACTTTCAATGCCCTTGAAGACCAAGCAAGCACCGAGGGGACGACAGAGCTTGCAGGCGTTGGTGGTGGAGATGTAGTTAGGATGTGGCTTAGTCATGGTTGCTCCTGGCGAATGGGGATCTCTTCCTCTTCCTTGCAAGAGCTGTGCCAAGCTGGGGTTTGTTTCTTATATCGATTTTTCAATGCGTTGATTGCTTGTGGAGCCAGGGTGCTTCTTCCTTATCACATACAAAAAAGAATGCAAGTCGCATTTTTGCAATTTTTAACACCTTGCTGTCGGTCGGTCTAAATTTTTCAACATTGCTTTGTATCTTTTCACTTGCAAGCAAGGACTAAAATGTTATATAAGGAAACATAGGAACAAAAAATTAAACCGATTCACAAATTGGAGGAGTCGTGCAATGAAGAAACAGGTACTCACAGCGTTATGTCTGGCATCAATTATGATGACAGCGGCTAACGCTACGGATAAGAAGAAAGATAAAGATGATGGTGGTCAAGATAATCTCTGCGAAACATCATTCGCGTTTGGTGATCGCGATGGTGACGGGCTTCTTGATATCAATCTCGGCGATAGAGAGCTAAATGATCTTCCTAAGATCATCGCAAACCGCTGGGGATGGCAGCTTGCTGTAGGTAACAACGATGATTTTGTTGTTCCTGTATATGCAGGTGCTGGTCAAAATGATATTAGCAAAGGAACCCATGTTGGTTCATTAGCTGTCAAGCGTACAGATGGAAAGCTCTCTATAGTCTTCGAAATGAAGAAAGGGTTTTCTTTAAAAGAAGCCCATTTGTATGCAGCAGATGTTGACGTTCCGACTTCAGCACCAGGACAGTATGGCAACAAAACCAAAGGTAAAATTACAAACATTGGTAATGGTGCTTACGAAATAAATCTAAACAGTACTATTGCGCTTGCCGACACTATATATCTCGTTGCCCATGCGGTTGTATGTGCAGATCCAAAGGGTAGCGAAGACAAGTGCTGTACTGACTGCCCGGCAGGACCTACTGGCCCAACAGGCCCTGAAGGAGCCAAAGGTCCGACTGGCGACAAGGGTGAAACAGGTGATCGCGGCCCAACAGGTCCTACTGGTAAACAAGGCCCGGATGGCAAGCCTGGAGTAGATGGGAATCCTGGTGCTGATGGCAAAGATGGTCTTCCTGGGCCTGACGGTAAGCCAGGCGCACCTGGAGTAGATGGTAAAGATGGTTTACCTGGTGCTGACGGCAAAGATGGTCTTCCTGGGCCAGATGGTAAGCCAGGCGCACCTGGAGCAGATGGTAAAGATGGTTTACCAGGTGCTGACGGCAAAGATGGTCTTCCTGGGCCAGATGGCAAGCCTGGCGACAAAGGTGAAACCGGTGATCAAGGCCCAGTAGGTGAGCAAGGTGCCAAGGGCGATACTGGTGACAAAGGCGAAACCGGCGACAAGGGTCTGACTGGCGATCAAGGTGCCAAGGGAGAGACTGGTGACAAAGGTCTAACTGGCGATCAAGGCCCGCAAGGTCTGATTGGCGACAAAGGCCCGGTAGGCCCAACTGGTAACAAGGGCGCAAAGGGTGATCGCGGCCCTGTAGGCCCGACTGGTAATCCAGGTGCTGATGGAGCTGATGGTGATCAAGGACAGCCCGGCGTTCAAGGCCCAGAGGGTAATCGTGGCCCAGTAGGCCCAACTGGTAATCCAGGTGCTGATGGCGATCAAGGCCCGCAAGGTCTGATTGGCGACAAAGGCCCGGTAGGTGATAAGGGCGCAACCGGCGATCAAGGCCCGCAAGGTCTGATTGGCGACAAAGGCCCAGTAGGTGATAAGGGCGCAACCGGCGATCAAGGCCCGCAAGGTCTGATTGGCGACAAAGGCCCAGTAGGTGATAAGGGCGCAACCGGCGATCAAGGCCCGCAAGGTCTGATTGGCGACAAAGGCCCGGTAGGTGATAAGGGCGCAACC